>JBOGWH010000348.1:0-1302 GCA_050692975.1 Actinomycetota bacterium
GCCGAAGAGGGTCCCAGCTCAAAGGGGGACATCGAGTAAAAAGCCAGAGGTCCCTGCTGCCGGGCTTCTTCGAAGCATTCCACCGTCGTCCAGCCCAGCAAAGGCGACTCGAGGATCTCACCTTCGAGATAATCGGGGAACTGGCGCAAAGGGTTCAGTCCGATGCCGCGAACGATCCCCGGGTGCTTGAGGAGAGAAATGGCCTGGCCCGTGCAAAAGCGCGGAATCCCCCTGCGATGGTACATGGAATGCTGGTTGGTCTGGATGTCCAGAAATAATCCAACAGGTGCTGCGCCGGCGGGCACGGGTGGCTTTAGGAGCCGGAAATCAGAGCGGCCGGTTTACCGAGGAAGTCGATTGGGATGCTGGTTCCGATTCGTCTTTCCGCCCAGCCGAACCCAACAGCTCCTGTAACTCCTCAATGTCGCGCCTGACCGACGACACGGCCCGCTGATGAGTGAGCATGACCTCAGCCGCGGTCTGGACTCCGGTAGCAATTTCTCTCTGAAAGTCCTCAAGGCGCCTTTCAAGGGCTGCCCAGCGTTCCTGAATGGCGTCGAGTCTTCCGCTGATCTGGCGGTCCATCTCATTCATGCGCGCCGTCGACTCGTCGAAACGCGTGCCGATGTACGCAATCAGCGGGCCGGCAAACCTTCTGAGAACCCCTCTAACGGTTCTTTTCAACTGAAGCTCCTATCATGACTGCCCGGACTCGGTCCGGCGCCCAAGTTCCGTCCCCAAAGGCCTGTGACGGGGCAATCCTACAACCAGTATGGCTTCGGGGAGAGGGCCACTTTAGGAGGGCTCGCCGGGGCAAACATGTTCGCCCGGACAGGGTGGAAGGAAGTGTCCGGCAATATCCACGGGATATACGTAGACGGTCAGGCTTCCGAATCGGCGAACCTTTTCGGGGAGCCCGAGCGCGGGTGGCGGCGGCTCGGTGAGCCCGCCGCTTTCGACGCCATCGGTCAATAGAAACGTCTTCGCTCGGACGGGCCGGTACCACGCGGTGCGCACGTTGACGTAGAAAGGGCAGAGCATGTCGGATACGGGCCGGCGGCAGGGCCCGACCGGATAAAAATGCACCTTCAGTCCGCTGCGCAGCGTCAAGGCGTGCGAACTCCAGTATCCGGCGTAGCCGCGCGTCAGGCCCTCTGCATTCAGAAACGAGATGGCGGCAGCGCCGTTTTCGGCGATTGGCTTGAACGCGGGAATCTGCTCGTAGCCGGCAATCGCGTCCCTGGAAAGAAAGCTCAATAGTCCGAACACCACAACGGCGCCCGCCGCCAGAGGCCGTCGGAG
>JBOGWH010000349.1:0-1161 GCA_050692975.1 Actinomycetota bacterium
ATGCAGCCTCCGGCGAGACTTGAGTCTCCCAGCGTTCCCGACGGCAGCCGGCCGGCTCCCCAATTTCTCCATTCAAGGCCCGCCGCCTGAGCCAGAACAAACACAGAGACGCCGATTGCTGCCGCCGCGAGCGAGACCGATAAGCCGTTCAGTTTCTCCCGTTCGCAGTTGTAAGCGCGGGCGGCCACATAGAAGGCGAGGAGGTATAAAGCCACCGCGAGCAGGCCGCCGTACCGGCCGTGCAGACCCAGAAACGAAACGATCCTGGCTTGGGAGAAAGCAGCTCCTAAAACGCATGTCCCCAAAAACAGCCACAAAGCCCGGGTCACAGGTTTCGTTATGGTCCCGGTCGGAGCCCTCTTCCCCGGCAATCCGAAAGAGGCGGCCCCCAAGATGGCGGCGCCGACCACCGCGAGCTTGAGGGGCCCAAATGGGCGAAGGCCGGCCGGAGCGATCAGGACCGGAGCGGACGCCAACCCGAATAGCAGAAACGCCCGCGAGTAAGTTGGAAATCGGTCGAACATTCGCCCCGGAGTCAGACTGCTGGAATCAGTCCGCAGGTTCGACAGGTTTCGACGTAGTCGCTCTTCGACGCGACCTCAGTTGAGCGCCGGCAAACCCGACCAGCAACCCGATCGCCAGTAAACCTGCGGCAAGTATCCATGAGCCTCGACTTGGTTCATTTTTGGTGGCCGGCGCCCTTGAACTCCACAGCGCTTGCGCCGACAGATCCTTCAATTCGGAACCCGGACCCGTTACGAAAAATGGCGCCGTCCCAGCGTTGTCGACGCCCGCGTCCTTAGCCCTGGTAAGGGCGATCAGTGTGTACAAGCCGGGTTTTGACTCAGGAATCTTTACGTCAGCCGAGAAGATGGGGCCATTGGTGTCGGCCAATTTGGGGCCGTTCAGGTCGTTCCATCGGATCTCGACCGGGGCGTCCCCGAAACCGACTCCGCTCACCTTGACCGTCACGCCCGGGGGCCCCGAGGATTGTGGCTCCACCTGAACGATCGAGCGCACAGGAACACAGGCCCATGCCGGTCCCATGGCCGCGGTTGCTGCGACGAGGATCGCCAAGGCGACAAGAGCCCCCGGGATTGCGGGCCGGTGAGGCCGCCCCGCCGGCGCCGGAACGAGCCTTCCCGTGCCCTTACTCAAGGC
>JBOGWH010000350.1:0-2079 GCA_050692975.1 Actinomycetota bacterium
ACCCCCGGCGCTGGCATGAAACGACTAAGGCAACTGGCCATCGCAGCGATGGTCGTGACCATCGCCCAGATCACTCTGGGAGCAACCGTACGCGCCACCGGATCCGGCGACGCCTGCCCCGACTGGCCTCGCTGCTTCGGCCGCTGGATCCCACCATTTCGCTCCGACACACTCATCGAGTACTCCCACCGATTGATGGGCACCCTTGTAGGCACGCTGATCCTCATTCTTGCCGTGATGGCGTGGCTCAAGTTCCGTACCTCGCGGAGGATCTTCTTTCCCAGTCTCATTGCCCTTATGGCGGTGATGGCCGAGGGCTGGATCGGCCGGGAAGTCGTGGTGGGCAACCTGCCCGCCAACCTGATCGTCGTTCACCTGCTGACCTCGCTCGCCATTCTGGGGGTGCTCACCTTTCTGGTTGCCTCCACTTCCCGGCGGCCCCCCACCCCGGCGGCGGGCCTCGGGGGGCCGGTTCTGGCCGGCGCCCTGGGTACTTTGGCGGTGCTCGTGGTCGGGGCGTTCGTGGCCCAGTTCGGGGCGGCTCTGGCCTTTCCGGACTGGCCTTTGATGAACGGCGGGCTGGCTCCCGGCGAGGGCCTGCAGTCGCTGCACTGGACCCACCGGATCGCCGCCGGCCTGCTCGGCGTCCTTCTCGGATATATGGCTTTTCGTGCCACCAGAGCACAACCAAAAGACCGCAAGACGCTGATCCTGGCTCACTCGGCGTTTGCCCTGTGGCTGGCCCAGTCGGTGATCGGGGGGCTGAACGTGCTCACCCGGCTCGCAGGGTGGGCGGTGGTCCTTCACGTCCTCTTCGGGGCGCTTCTCTGGGCGGCGGTGGTATCGCTGTCGACCTTCTGCCTGCGCAGGGCCCCCGCCCCCGAGACGTCGGGAGTGCAGCAAACCAGAGGTCCCGGGGTGCTCGACAAGGTCGGCGCCTACGTGGCCCTTACGAAGCCTCGCATCATCGAACTGCTTTTGATCACAACCGTGCCGGCGATGGTGCTGGCGGAAAGGGGCTGGCCGTCGCTGTGGCTGGTGCTGGCGACACTGATTGGCGGCACTCTCACGGCCGGATCTGCCAATTCAATTAATTGCTATTTCGACCGGGACATCGATTCGAAGATGGACAGGACTTCGTCCAGGCCCCTTCCGCGGCACAGAGTCGAGCCTCGGCCCGCCTTGATCTTCGGGATAGTCCTGGGCTTCATCGGCTTCGGCTGGCTGGTGCTTACGGTCAATCTTTCCGCCGCGCTGCTGGCCGTCTCGGCGATCCTGTTTTATGTGTTCGTTTACACAATCCTGATGAAGCGAACGACGCCCTCCAACATCGTGATCGGCGGCGCAGCAGGCGCGGTGCCCGTGCTGGTGGGCTGGGCGGCGGTGACCGGTACGGTGGAGTTGCCGGCGTGGGTGATGTTCGCGATCGTCTTTTACTGGACCCCTCCGCATTTCTGGGCCCTTTCGCTGCGCTACAAGGAGGACTACGCCGCGGCCGGGGTGCCCATGCTGCCGGTGGTCAAGGGCGTCGAGGAGACCACACGGCAGATAGTCCTGTACTGCGGGGTTCTGTTCGGGGTCAGCCTTTTGTTGTTCCCGCTGGCGAAGCTGGGTCTTTTGTACCTGACCGCAGCGGTACTTCTGGCCTGCGGGTTCACGGCCTCGGCGCTTCGGCTCTACGCGGCCCCCGACAACCGCAGGGCCATGCAGCTGTTCCATTTCTCGATCACCTATCTGGTCCTGCTGTTCGTGGCCGTGGCGGTAGACCGGCTGCTGGGAGGCCAGGCCCCCGAGGTGGTGTACCGCCTGACGCTGATCCCGGCGCTGGCCGGCGCCGTCCTGTTCCAGAGTGCAATCATCGTCCGGGACCTCATCCACCGGCCCGGCAGCGCCCCTCTGGAAAGGGCGGCTCCCGAAGCCGGATAGCTCTCGTGTCCGCTCCACTTCCGGCAAAGCTGGACCGCCTGGGCGGGATCATCGCCGGAATGAAAGGAGCGGTGGTTGCCTATTCCGGCGGGGCCGACAGCGCACTGGTTGCCGAGATGGCTCATCGCCGCCTGGGATCCCGCAGCGTGACGG
>JBOGWH010000351.1:0-1015 GCA_050692975.1 Actinomycetota bacterium
GTCTTTCTCCATATCGGGGGCAAAACGCGAGACGTTGGTCCTCTCGGGACTGAAAAACCAGCCCAGGTGCGAGTGCCAGAGGCCCCGCAGGACGCCCAGGACTCCGCCTGCTTCCTCCAGGTGCGGAGAATGGGGATCACCGGGCTTATCGGTGAAGGCGTGATGGCGCCGGTGGTCGGCTACCCAGGCGACTACGGGGCCCTGGATCGCCATCGAGCCCGCCACCGCCAGGATGATCTTGACCGGCTTGGAAGCCTCAAAGCTGCGGTGGGTGAGCATGCGGTGGAAGCCGATGGTGACTCCGAATCCGGTGAAGCAGTAAAGGGCGAAGAAAAGCCCGAGATCGAGCCAGCCGACGGCTCTTCCCCAAAGCCAGATAAGTGCCCAGGCAAATCCGATAAACGGCAGGATGGTGACCACCAGCGTCAATCGCCGTTCGAGCTTTTGTCGTTTCTCCGTGGGAACATAGGTGATCTGGGCGGAGGGGCGCTCGGCTTTTACGGCCGCCGGCAGCGGCGCTACGGGAGTCTCGGGGGTCAGGACCGGCGCCGGGTCCTGACGCAGAGTTTCGGCTTGCTGCATAGTTCTCCTTGATTCAGAGCAGTTCGTGAAACGGGGGTGAGGATTCCAAACGCTCGAATAACCAGAAGAAGCGGCGAAGCGAAGAACCTCGGAAGGGCTGAGCCCTGTTTCCAGCCTAACATTCTCCCGGGCGTAAACCCAAGCCAATGCCTTCTGCTTTTGGGCTGGGATCTTTTCGCGCTTATTCTTGCCGTGGAGGCGAATGGGGTCTGGTGGCCCTCCTGGTCTTCAAAACCAGTGCGCCGGTGATGAATCGGTGGGCGGGTTCGATTCCCGTCCGCCTCCGCCAACCCGACACAACGCGAACCCCTGGGAAAAAAATAAGAGGCTCCGCATAGTCCCTGGATTGCGCCACCAGGGAATTCACAACACCGCGGCCCTCGGAGCCGGAGATGCATGAGACTCCCTCGCGAACCTGTACTTCGCTCAGAAC
>JBOGWH010000352.1:0-1213 GCA_050692975.1 Actinomycetota bacterium
GGCCGGAGGGCCGCGCCGCGGGGCCCGAGTTTGAAGCTCCCCCGCAGTCCCAGGTTAGTCCTGCGTTGGCGCCCGGACCGCTTCGGATTGTTCCTGAAGAATCGACCAGGCGAATCTGGCGATTGCCGGCGTCCGATATAAGTAGTTCGCCCGTCGCAGCAATTGCCAGGTCATTCGGCCGGTTGAGGGCTGCGAGTGTCGCCTTCCTGTCGTTTCCGTTGAACGAACGCCCGATGCCTCCGGCGAACGTCGAGAGGCGGCCCTGCACATCAATTTCCAGAATCCGATCGCCCGACTCGTCGGCTACGAAAAGGCTGCCCTGTGCGTCGCCGGCCATCGCAGGAGGCCTCTTGATTCTTGCTAGCTGGGAAGGGCCCCGGCCTTGTCGTGCGGTCAGGACCACCGACCTTGCGGGATCGAGCCGGTTGCCGTGCGCCGAGATGGTCTCGCTACTCAGATTCACCAGCCGGATTGTGGAAACAGACTTATGCGGTTCCCGGTACGCAGCGTAAAGGCGGCCGGAAGTGGCCTCCAGAACCGGACCGTCGCCTCTTATTGATTCCACTGTATCGATGTGTCCCGGAGCGATCGTTTTGAGTCCGGCCGAACCCCCTGCGCGGATCTCCCCGGCGCTGCGGTTGATAAGACGCACCCTGAAGGCATCTCCTGCAGCGGCTTCGTCGGCCACGAATAAGTTGCCGGAGCGGTCGGCCACGACGGCCAAGATGCGCTTAAAGCGGGCGTCGCGGGCAGGGCCGCCATCTCCGCTGGATCTTGCTTCTTTGTCGGTAGATTGCAAGAAGGGGCCTGCGACCGGCTCATAGGCGCCCGACGGCTGAATCCTCATCAGCGTGTTTCCCAGCGCCAAGAACAGGCCGCCGGTGCCGTCGGAGGCCATCGTGCTGCCGGAAAGCTCGGCGTTCGCTGGGGGGCCACGGCGCTGCCGGGGGTTCCTGAGGTCGGGAACATCTACGAATGTCACCCGGGATTGGGGGTCTACCCGGGCGACAAGCCTTTTGTCGTCGGGCCCGGTGATGAAGTACATGAACCCCGAGGCGTCGGAGGATAGTCCCCTGATTAGTGTGGAGGTGGGGTCAACCCCTCCCCGGCCTTCACAAAATCCCGGCCCCGCAATTGTGTCCACGGTTCCCAATACCGAAGCGGGCGGCGCCGGCTGCGCTGTCTTCCTGGGTCTGGGCCCGCCTTGGGCGCA
>JBOGWH010000353.1:0-3222 GCA_050692975.1 Actinomycetota bacterium
CCCTCCAGGCGCGCTGGTTTATTGTGGCCGGGTGAAGTTGTTGTCCGCGGGTGAGGCGATGGGGATCGCTCGCGATTTGGAAGCAGGGCACCCTCCCGGCTCTCTTCGGGAAGACGCCGCTGCGATCCGCAACGCCGCCTGGGGAAATGTGGTCACCTACTCGCCGAAGGTCTTCATCCCGCTCACGAAACTGTGCCGGGACGTCTGCCATTACTGCACTTTCGCCCGGCCGCCCCGGGTGGGCGAAAAGGCTTATCTGTCTGTGGAGGAAATACTCGCCGTCGCTCGGACGGGCGCCGAAGCCGGCTGCCGGGAGGCGCTGTTCACCCTGGGCGACAAGCCCGAGCTGCGCTACAAGGCCGCCCGGGAGGAGTTGGCTGCGATGGGGTTTTCAACGACGCTCGAGTACCTGGAAAGGGCCGCCGCGGAAACGCTGGCGGAGACCGGGCTGCTTCCCCATCTAAATCCGGGAGTGATGACGGCGGAGGAGATGGCCGCTCTGCGCACGGTGGCCCCCTCGATGGGGATCATGGTGGAGTCGCTTTCCCCCAGGCTGTTCGGCAAGGGGATGGCCCACCACGGCAGCCCCGACAAAGATCCGCGGGTCCGGCTGGAGACCATCGAGGACGCCGGGCGGCTCAAGATCCCATTTACCACCGGGATCCTGATCGGCATTGGAGAGACCTGGACCGAGCGGGCCGAGGCCCTGCTGGCAATCCGGGACCTTCACGACCGATACGGTCACATCCAGGAAGCGATCGTTCAGAATTTCCGAGCCAAGCCGGGGACCCTCATGGCCGGTCATGAGGAGCCGACGCTGGAAGAGACCGCGGCGGCGATCTCGCTTGCCCGGCTCATCTTGCCTCCGGAGGTCTCGGTCCAGGCCCCGCCGAACCTTGCCCCCGACGCCTTCGGCCTTTCCGTCTACCTGGGTGCCGGAATCAACGACTGGGGCGGGGTGTCCCCGGTCACGCCCGACCACGTAAATCCCGAGGCTCCCTGGCCCGAGCTGGAGAAGCTGAGGGCGGTAACCGAGGCGGCCGGCTTCCTGCTGGTCCCCAGGCTCACCGTGTACCCTCGCTACGCGCAGGATCCGCAGTGGGTGGACCCGGCGGTGCTTCCGAAAGTCCTTGCGTGCGCGGACTCCGAGGGGCTTGCCCGCGACGACCGCTGGCATTCGGGCCGGCAGGTAGAGCCGCCCGACGTTATCGCGGCCGGTTTCTTCTGGTCCGGCAACGGGGGCGTCTGCTTGCGTCCCGCCTTCGAAGAGGCTCTGGAAAAGGCGGTGGGCGGCGGCCCCGAACTGAGCGAGGATGAGATCACGATGCTTTTCTCGGCAAGGGGCCCGGAGCAGCACCTGTTGTTCCGAGCCGCCGACGAGCTGCGCGCCCGGACCAACGGCGAGCAGGTCACTTTCGTCGTCAATCGCAACATCAACTACACGAACATGTGCTATTTCCGTTGCGGGTTCTGTGCCTTCAGCAAGGGGCCGCGCTCATTGAATCTGCGGGGAGACCCCTACCTGCTGGACATGGAGGAGATTGCCCGCCGGACCACCCAGGCATGGGAGAAGGGAGCCACCGAGGTCTGCCTGCAGGGCGGGATCCATCCCTCGTTTACCGGCGACTACTATCTTCAGGTCCTGCGCGCAATCAAGGATGCGGTGCCGGAGATCCACATCCATGCTTTCAGCCCCCTTGAGGTCTGGCAGGGTGCCGAGACAAAAGGAGTCTCGCTAAGAGACTTTTTGTGGGAGCTGAAAGACAACGGGCTGGCCACGCTGCCGGGGACGGCCGCAGAGATCCTCGACGACGAGGTGCGGGCGATCATCTGCCCCGACAAGATCAACACCAAGCAGTGGAGCACCGTCGCCGAAACCGCCCACGGGCTGGGGCTCAAAATGACGACGACAATCATGTTCGGGCACGCCGACGGTCCCCGCTCATGGGCCCGCCACCTGATCGTGCTGCGGGACATCCAGAGGCGCACCGGCGGATTCACCGAGTTCGTGCCGCTGCCTTTCGTCCACATGGCAACTCCGATATTCCTCAAGGGAAAGGCGCGCCGCGGGCCGACTTTCGAAGAGGCCATGAAAATGCATGCGGTCGGACGGCTGGCGCTTCACCCGTGGATCACCAACATCCAGGCTTCGTGGGTGAAGCTGGGGCTCAAGGGGGCCCAGATGGCCATGCAAGCCGGGGTTAACGACCTGGGCGGCACGCTAATGAACGAGATCATTTCCCGGTCGGCCGGCGCCGATCACGGCCAGGAGGTCACCGCCGAACAGATGAAGGCCCTGGCCGGGGAGCAGGGCCGTCCCTGGGCCCGCCGGGACACTCTTTACCGGATTCTGGAAGCGGGCCCGGCGGCCCCCCAGGGCGGAGCTTCCGGGCTTATCCACGATCCTGCCGACCGTTGCACTAGCATTTAAACGATGTCTTCTCAGCCTCCGATGCCAAGCGACTCCGGCCCGGTCCCCTCCGACCAGCCTCCGGCGCCCCCTCCAGAAGCCTCCTCCCACCAGGGCCCCCCGGCCCCCGCTCCCGAAGCCTCCTCCGACCAGGGCCCCCCGGCTCCCCGCCCCGAGAACAGCGAGTCGTTCCGGGTCAGGGTCGACCAGCTGCTTTCCCAGGAAGTTCGCCGTCAGGCCAAGCAGGACGAAGCCGCAGCGGGGCGCATTGAAACTTTGCGCCGGGAGATAGGCAAGCTGAGGCAGGAACTCGCCGTTCTGCGCCGCATTAACGAGCGCACCGAGAGCGCCATCACCGACACCGTAGATTCGCGGATGACGGCTCTTACTCCGGCGCTCACGGCGGTGACTCAGGCCGTCCAGGAGATCCCCGCTTTGCTCGCTCCGGCATCCGCGAGGCTCGATTCCGCCGCCGCCGATCAGACGGACGTGTTGAACCAGGCCACCTCGAAACTGTCGGAGACGGCGGGACAGATGCGTGAGGAGATCTCGGGGATCCTCGAGCGCAACCGAACCGAAATCGAGACCCGGATAAGCGCGGCCGAGGAACGCCTGGCCGGCGACATAGAAGTCGCGCAGGAGGCGTTGTTCGAGCAGGGAGGACAGTCGGCCGAAGCAGCAGCCGAATCTGCAAGGAGAATGAAGTTTGCCATCGAATCGGGCCTGGGGGCGGCGATGGCCAACGCGATCAGACCTTTCTCTCAAGAGGTGCGGGCGCTCGCTCAGAGGATTTCAGAGGCCGAGAACAGGTT
>JBOGWH010000354.1:0-2268 GCA_050692975.1 Actinomycetota bacterium
CGGTCCCGGTTGCCTACGAGGACTCGCCCTCGCGCAAGGGCGGACGGATGAACATGGCCGCCTACGATGCGGTAAGAAGGGACACCGCCGGGATCCTCAACGGGTTTGCCTGGCTGACCCGCAGTTACCTCGAAAAGTTCTCGGAGCGCGACGGTTCTACCCGCGCTCTCTACGACATCAGCTATGTCGGAATTACCCTGCCTCAGGTCCTGTTTCACCGTGCGAAGAGCCCGATCCCGCCGCAGGGAAGGCTGCCGTCGTTCATCGCGGCCATCTTCAAGGCCAGCAGGGGCGTGTTCTACGTATCCGTGGACCTGATGAATCACTTTGGAGAGACCCACAAGATGTCGGCCGAGGAGCTTGTGGCGTATGCCGAGACCAACGGCAACCTGATTCGATCGGAGACCGGACGGGCATGCGCCGCCCCCACCAGGCTCATCCAGCGAACTCTCGCCGTGATGTTGAGCGGCGAGGGCGGCGACCCCACAAAAAGCACCCTTGAGGAATTCGTCGATTTTGAGAAACTGTGGCACTTTCACACCCTGCAGGACCGATTCGCGGAAGCTCTGAATGAGTACGGGTATTTTCTCAAGGACCTGGTTGGAGGCGCGGAAGCGGACTCGCCGGGCGCAATGCTGGAAGCCGTGTCGCTCCACGGTGGTATGGCGTTGTTTGCCGCCCGGAGTGAGGAGATGCTCGAGCGCGCTAATGCCTCACAGAGCGCTCTCAATCGAGCCCTCGGCCGCTCGGACGACGCTGCCACCGTCCGGCTCGACGATCTCCTCTCAATGCTTTGAGCGTGTGGGAGGGAACCGTCCACGCGCTGTACACCGCTTCGGAAAGCGGGGCGCCCATTGAGTCACGCGAGAGTCTTACTCTAATTCCGGGGGTGGGCGTCGCGGGGGACCGTTACGCGATTGAAAAGGGGCATTTCTCAGACCCGGCCCGCACCGGGAGGGAATTGACTCTCATCGAGCAGGAAGCCATCGAGGCCGTCGCACGGGACTATTCGCTCGTGCTCGAGGCGGGCATCACCCGCCGCAACGTCCTGACGCGGGGGGTGGCGCTGAACCATCTCGTCGGCAGGAGATTTTTTGTAGGGGAAGCGCTGGTCGAGGGGGTGCGTCTCAACGAGCCTTGCAATCATCTGGCTGCGATTACGGGCTTGAAGCGCATCAAGCAGGCCCTGACGCATCGGGGCGGCCTGCGGGCCCGCGTCATAAAAGGCGGCGTTATCAGACCGGGAGATACCATCCGGCCGGTTTAATACCGAATATATGAGTAGTTATCCGCATTGTTTCCTAATCTAATAACGGGGAGAATGACTCAGCTCTGGCCGAGGGGTCGCTGGGCAGGCGGTTGCGCCGGAATCTTAACGGGAGATCAGAAAGGGAGTAGGGGAATTGCATACGTATCTGTTCGCGCGGTCATTTCGCGCGGCTTTGATTTTGGCCGCCGTGACGGCCGCATTGCTTTCAGGATTCACCGGGCCTGCCCGGGCGGACCACGACCTAGGCTACCGATGGGCGGCCCGGCAGGTCCCCGTCGTGAACAACGCCGGCCTCGCGTGGGAGGCGGCCGTTTCTCAGGCCGTGTCCGACTGGAACGCGGTTTCCAGTCACCTTGAACTGGTGATGCAGCCGGGCAAGGGCGGGAAATGCACGGACATTCCGGGCTCGATAGTGGTTTGCCAGACCGCGACCCGGCTGCTGGGGATTGCGACGCTCAACCCCGGCGAGGGCGCCGATCTTCGCTCGGCATCAATAAGCTTGGGGAGCCGGGCCGCCGCTAGGCCGGATATACAGCTGTCGGTGATGTGCCACGAACTCGGCCACGCCCTGGGCCTCGGCCACCGCGATGAATCGAGTTCCTCCTGCCTTCGCAAGACGGTGGGTAATCTCGCTCCAGATGGGCAGGACGCAGATGAGCTAAATGCCGCTTACGGGCCGAAAAAGACCTCTGCCCGCCCGCTGCCGGAATGTCTGCGCTTGTTTTTTCTGCCTGTGTGCATATGACCCGGTCCGTCCGGGTAAATCAAAAATAGGGAGGGGAACCTTGATCAGAAAGCGAGGTTATCTATGCCTATCTCAGGCGAAACCCAGGGCAAGATGAAGGAAATCGAGGAAAGCCGCCGGGACATAAAGCCGGAAGAGTTCATCGAGCCGGGGGCCCAGTCGTGGCAGTGCCCTTCCTGCGGGGAAGTTTACGAACAGGCCGGTATTTGCCCGGTCGATGAAACGCAGTTGAAGGAGGTCACCCGGTGGACCG
>JBOGWH010000355.1:0-3268 GCA_050692975.1 Actinomycetota bacterium
ACGGCTTCGTGCTGGCGGGCAAGCCCGGCGACTGGTCGTGGAACGGGCCCGGGGGCCCCGCGTCAGGGAAGGGCTAACAACCGTAAGTCCAAGCCCAATCTGGATACCTACAAGGCGATTTCCGTCCAGTTGCCTACAGAAAGGCGAGTAGAACCGTAATTTTCTTGTGTTTCCTAGCAATTTTCGGCCGACATCGTCGCCAAAAGCAAGAGACACATGTCAAACGCTATTTCGGGCGGCAACCTCGAGATCAGCCGGCCAGGGATCTTCGACGTTGTGGCAGTAGACGCGGCTGGTGGCGGGCCCCTTGTCTCTGGCCTTGAGGACCAGGCCTCCGTCCACCGGAATGAAAAGCAGGAAGGGCAGCGTGCTTTCCTCGTCCGGATTGAGAGCGACAATGAAGCTGTTCACGGTTGCCACAGAACGGCTACTGGGGCTGCGGTCAGGCGGTCACTGAACGATAGGATCTTGGCTGTCGTCATTTCGTCCCCATCTTTTCGTCACTTCGTCCAGAGACAAGAGGAGGGGCTACCTCTAGAACGGGCTTCGGGTTACCCTTGGAAGCCGATGCCAAGCGCCGTCACCATCGGAGAGCTCCGGGCTGCCGGATATCCCGATCGAACCGTCAAGCAAGAGCTGCGCGACAATCTCGTTTCCAGACTTGGATCCGGCGTGGAGCTGTTTCCCTCGATCGTCGGATTCTCCGATTCGGTGCTCCCGGCACTCGAGCGAGGCATCCTTGCCGGCCACGACCTGATCCTTCTGGGCGAGCGTGGACAGGCGAAGACCCGCCTGATCCGCCGGCTGGTGGAGCTTCTCGACGAGTCGGCCCCCGTGATCCCCGGTTGCGAGATAAACGACCATCCCTACCACCCGATCTGTGGGGCCTGCCGCGCCTCGGTGGCCGAGTCCGGAGATGATGTGCCGGTTTCATGGATCGGCGCCGACCGCAGGTTTTCGGAAAAGCTGGCAACCCCCGACACCTCGGTTGCCGACCTCATCGGCGACGTCGACCCCATACGCGTAGCCGAAGGCCGCTATCTTTCCGACGAGCTGACGATTCATTTTGGTTTGATCCCTCGCACGCACCGGGGAATCTTCGCAATCAACGAGCTTCCAGATCTGCCCGAACGGATTCAGGTTGCGTTGCTGAACATTCTGGAGGAGCGCGATGTGCAGGTCCGCGGTTTCAAGGTGCGGCTGCCCTTAGACCTGTTGCTGGTGGCCACCGCCAACCCCGAGGACTACACGCACCGTGGACGGATCATCTCCCCTCTGAAAGACCGTTTCGGAACCCAGATTAGGACCCACTACCCAGAGGACATCCGCGACGAGATTGCGATCATGGAGCAGGAGGCCGGCGATCCCCACGCAGCCGTGCCTCTTCAGGTCCCCATCTATATCAAGGAGGTGCTCGCCGAGCTGACCGCTCAGCTGCGCCGGTCACCTCAGGTGAACCAGCGGAGCGGGGTCTCGGTGAGGTTTTCAATCGGCAATCTCGAGACCGCCTCCGCCAGCGCCATCAGGCGGGCCGTCAGGAGCGGAGAACGGTTGGCGGTTCCCCGGCCGGTGGACCTTTGGGCGCTGACCGGCTCATCAATCGGCCGCATCGAATTCGAAACCATGGAAGAGGGGCGGGAAGACAAAATCCTCTCCTCGGCGCTGAAGTCGGCCATCGCCGAGATATACAGGAGGCGGCTGGGGGGTGAGAATTTCGGGCCCCTGATAGAGCGCTTCGAGCAGGGGTTCGCGGCGAAAACGTCCGACCTCACCCCGGCCTCCGACTTTATGAACCAGTTCGACGATGTTCCCGGGCTGGCCCGGATGATGAAACGCCTGGACATCGACCAGGAAAGCCCGGAGGCCGCGGCATCAGCCCTGGAGTTTGCGCTGGAAGGTCTGCACTTGATGCGGCGCATAAACAAACAGGACTGCGGGCCGGCAGCCTCCCGCTACTCCCGCTGATGCGACACGAGTTCCGCCGGTGGGACGGAACCCAGGACCCCTTCTCAGAGCGGCTTGAGGTCGGCGAGATCCTCGACGAGATTTCCGAGGATGTTCTCTCCGGCATCAGCCCGCGCCGGGCGCTGCGGCGGCTCATGCGCCGGGGACTGCCCGGGCGTGCCGGGGGCCTCGACGACCTTCGCCGCAGGTTGGCCGAACGGCGCAAGCGGCTCCAGGAGTCGCTCAACCTCGAAGGGCCGCTGGCGGAAGTGCGAGACCGTCTTGCGGAGATTGTTGCCTCCGAAAGAGCCTCGCTGGGTGAGCGCGACGATACCGATGCGAGGATGCGGGAGAGCTTCCTGGACGCCTTGCCCGAATCCCCCGCCTCGGCCATCGACCAGCTCATGGAGTACCGCTTTGCCGACGCCGGCGCCCAGGGCCGATTCGACAAACTGGTCTCCGGTCTTCGCCAACAGGTGCTGGAGTCGTACTTCGGGCAGATGATGCAGGGCATTTCTTCGGTAACCCCGGAAGACATTGCCCGATTGCGGGAAATGATGGCGGAGCTCAACGCCATGATCGCCGCCCGGGAGGCCGGGCAGCCCTACGACTTCGACGGGTTCATGAGCAGGTTCGGTGATTTCTTTCCGGAAAACCCGGCGAACCTGGATGAGCTTCTCGAGGTCCTCGCCCGCAGGATGGCTGCGATGAGCCGCCTGTTGGCCAGCCTGAGCCCCGAGCAGCGCCGGCAGCTCTCCGAGCTTGCAGATGCGGTCCTGGGAGATCTGGACCTCGCCTTCGAGATGCAGATGCTTTCCGACGAGCTTCGCTCACTGATGCCGAATCTGCCCTGGGATGAGGGCGCCATGGGGCTGTCTTCGGAGCCGATGTCGATGGCCGAGTCCGTCGGAGCGCTGGCCGAGCTGGGCGAGTTGGAGGATCTGGAAAACTCGCTCGCCGGAAACTATGCCGGAGCATCCATCGACGACGTTGATGAGGGAAAACTCCGGTCGGCATTGGGAGCCGACGCGGTCTCCGACCTGCGCAAACTCAAGGAAATCGAAAAGGCGCTGGAGGAATCGGGCGTCGTCGCAGGCGACCGGGGCGAGCTGAAGCTCACCGCCCGCGGCATCCGCAGGCTGGGCGAACGCGCGCTGGTCAAGGTATTCGAGGACCTCGAACACGACCGGGAAGGCGGCCATGCCGACCGTCGGGCCGGGGGCACGGCGGAGCCCACGGGCGCGACCCGTCCCTGGAGGTTCGGGGATACCGGCGAGATCTCGGTCCAGCGAAGCGTGTTCAACGCGGTTACCCGAGATGCGGC
>JBOGWH010000356.1:0-1208 GCA_050692975.1 Actinomycetota bacterium
TTGATTCGAGGAAGTCCTGCAGCATGGCCGCAGGCAGCACCAGACACCTCAGGGGGGTGAGTGCGACGACATCGGCGGTGGGGGCTTCCCCGAGCAGAATCGAGACCTCTCCGAAGAAATCGCCGCGCCCCAGCTTGGCCAGGTCCCGCCCGTCCACTTTGACCGAAGCTTCTCCTTCGATGACGAGATAGAAGCTCGAACCGCTGAAGCCCTGGCGCAGGATTCGCTGCTCCTGGGGAAAGACCTGCTCCTCGAGAGTATGGGCCGCCGCCTCCAGCTCCGGGCGGGAAAGGTCAGAGAACAGCTTGATGCTGCCCAGAACATCCGCCACGCTCACCTGATTTTCCGCCATCCGATTACTCCTCTTTTCAAGACCTATCGTACTCGCCTCACCGGGCGGGGAGATCGGTATATAAAGGGGCATGCCCAAATCGAAAAAGCCGACGGCCTCGCAGCGGCTGGAGACGCTCAAAGCGATCCGAATGTTCTCCGACCTGCCCGTCGGGGTACTCAGGAAAATCCGCAATGTCGCCGGGGAGGTCGAGGTCCCGGCGGGCCAGGTCCTGGTTCAACCCAACCAGGAGGGCTCTGGAATGTACATAGTCGAAGAGGGCGCCGTGGTCGTGGAGAGGCGCGGCAACAAGATCGAGCTGGGGCCGGGGGAGTGCTTCGGTGAGCTGGCCCTTCTCACGGCTCACAAGCGAACCGCGAGGGTCAGAGCCAAGGGCCAGACACGTCTGCTGACCATCGACCGCTACCATTTCCGGGAGCTTCTGGAGTCGGAGCCAAAGATCGCCGTGAAACTGCTCGAGATGGTCGCCGACCGCTTCGCCCACATGATCGAGCCCGGCACCCACTGAAGCCGGGGAGCAGGCGTTTTACGCCTTGCTCTGCAAAACGAATCGGCTCCCAGAAACCCACGGCCCGGCCCCGAAACTCTCATAAGAGGTGGACTTACAATCGGGGCCTCGTCAGGTGCCCTCCTGAAGGGGAAGGCCAGATATATTTCTTGTAGCCATCTGCAGCTAAGCCGTGGGATTTTACATAGATGGCCGTTGTTTAAGCTGGCGCCTAAGAAGACCGATAAGTGGTTGGACAGGTAGGCCATCGGGGGTATCCGGGGGACGATCTTTTGAAAATTCGCAAGACCACCTTAATCGCTGCCGTTTTGATTTTCTCTCTGGTTGCACAAGTCGGCGCAGTTCAGG
>JBOGWH010000357.1:0-3694 GCA_050692975.1 Actinomycetota bacterium
ATCCGGGCCTGGTGGCCTCAGCGGTTCGTCTCCTGGCAGAAAACCCGGACATCGTCGGCGCCTTCTCCGCTCGTTTTCCCCACGTGCTGGTCGACGACGCCCAGGAAATGAGTGCCACCCATCTGGAGCTCCTGGCCGGGATGCAGGGCGCCGAGGTGACCGTGGCAGCCGACCCGAACTCGTCTATCGAGGTCTTCCGGGGGGCCCAGCCCGACTGGGTCTTCGGCTTCGGCAAGTGGTTTCCGGGCCATACCGAGATACTGCTGCGCCGGGGCCACCGGATCGGATCCCCGCTCTCCGGCGCCCTGGACAGGCTCATCGAACACAACGACGCAGGTATATCCGAAAGGGCGCCGGAGCCCGCCGGCCATGCCACGCAGTTTGGGTGCCGGCTCTACGGCTCCGTCTCGGAAGAATGCGAAGCAATCGCTAGGGAGTTCCGGGCGTTGCATCTCAACCACCGCGTTGCGTGGAGCCGGATGGCCGCGTTGATCTCCCAGCCTTCCTACTTGCTGGACCCGCTGCGCAGAGCGTTCGACCAGTGGGAGGTGCCGTATCAGGCGATGCTCAGGGAGCGCCCGCTTTCGGGCGAACCTGCTGTGGCCCGTTTCCTGGACCTCGCCCGTGTCTCCTTAGATCCCGCATGGGGCGAGCGCCTCCCCGAGGTACTGACCTCGCCGCTGGTTGGGCTGGATTTCTCGACGCTGCGGCAGCTCGAGCGTGAAGCATGGCGGCGCAATGTCGACCTCGCCGAAATTGCCGAGGAGGCGCCGGAAACCGCCGAATTCCGCAGGCTTCGCGACCTTATCGTCCAAAACCGGGACAGCGCGGACCAGTGTTTCTGGATGGTCTTCCGATCCTCCGCTTATTACTCAGAGATGTCCTCGCGGACCCCGGGCGCCTCGCCGGAGACCGACGCCGTGGCCGCGTTCATAAATGTGCTCGGGCGCTTCGTGGAGAGAAGGCACGGGAGAGGATCCATTGATGAGTATCTGACCGAGGCGGCTCGGGCCGACTTCGGGGCCGATCCCTGGCTTTCCACGCCGCCGAGGCGAGACGCCGTTCCGATTGTGTCTTTCCATGCCGTCAGGCCGGGGGAGTTTCATACGGTGGCGGTAATGGGTTGCCTGGATCAGTGGATCCCCAAAGGCCGGCGTGCTCAGGGGCTGTTCGACCCTTTCGTCCTGAAAGCGGCCGACCCGGCGGAACGGGAGGTCGAAGCTATCGCCGACGACCGCCGCACTTTTTATGTGGCGGCCTCCCGGGCGACTTCCAACGTGATCTTTACTGCCTCGGCTTCCGCAGGCGGGCGCGGCCGGCCGAGCCGGTTTCTTTTCGAGCTGGCGGCGGAAGCGCCCGCGTATCAAGCCCCCGGCAGGCCGCCCCCGCTTACCGAGAGGGAGCTGGCCGCCGCCCTCAGGCGAACTCTGGCCTCCCCCGAGTCCTCGCCGCCCGACCGGGTAGCAGCCCTCCTGGCACTGGCCGAGATACCCGGAGTCGACCCGCGGCGCTGGTATGGAGTGCATGCCTGGACGGCGGGCAGCGTTCCCATCACCCAGGGCGAGCTGCGCACCTCCTTCTCCAGGCTCGACGCCTACGAGAATTGCGGCCTTCAGTACCTGCTGCAATCGGTCCTGGGGCTCGACCCGGCCTCGACCCACTCAATGAAGTTCGGGACGTGGATCCATGCGCTGTTCCAGGCCGTTCACGAAAAGAAGATCGTCGATGCCCGAGCCCTTCAAAGGGAGTACGCGAACCTGTTCGACGAAAAGGTGTTCCCCAACGCGACGATAGCCAGGCAGTTCCGGCGGGACGGCCTCCGGATGCTCCAGGTGTTCTGGGAAAACGAGGCCGGCACCGAGATCGCTAAGACCGAGCACCCGTTCGAAGTGCCGTATTCAGGCGCCGTGCTGCGCGGGCGAATAGACCGCATCGACCGCGTGAATCGGGCCCTCAAGCTGACGGATTACAAGACGTCCAAATGGGCGCCCAGCCGCCCGCAGGCCCAACGCTCACTGCAATTGGCGATTTACCACCTCGCCGCCCGCCTGGATCCGGAACTCGCCAAGCTCGGTACGCCCGAGGTTGCCAGGCTTGTCTACCCGGGTGCTTTTTGGCCCGACGGTCGCTATGTGGAGCACAGCCAGAACGCCGGACAGGCCGATGAGGTCCTGGCAAAGCTTCCGGACATGCTTAAAGGCATCCTTTCGGAAGATTTCCGCCCCTCGCCCGACGCCGACTGCTACTTCTGCCGCATGAAGCCGCTTTGCCCGCTGTGGCCCGAAGGCAGGGAGGTCCAGACATGACTGCCAGCCCGGCAATCAGGGCGGCACTGCGCGGGCACGAGCCCAGCGAGGAGCAATGGGCGGCCATCGCGCACGATCCCGTTCCTCTGGCCATCATCGCCGGGGCCGGCAGCGGGAAGACGGCGGTCATGGCCGCCAGAATCGTCTGGTTCGTGGAGCAGGAGATTGCAAGTCCCTGGCAGATACTCGGCCTCACCTTCACCAACAAGGCGGCGGCGGAACTCGAGGAGCGGCTTGTTCAGGCTTTCGGCGAGCTCAGCGGCGGCAGTCTGGAGCTGCCGAATGTGGCCACGTACAACTCGTTCGCGGACGGAATACTGAGGCGCCATGGTGTCAGGATCGGCATAGATCCGGAAGTAGCGCTGCTGTCCCAGGGTCAGAGCTGGCAGCTGGTACGCGAAGCGCTCGCCGACATCCCGGCATTTGAATCGATCGACTCGAGATCGATGTCGTCGATTTGTCAGAATGCGCTGGCCCTGGCGGAGCACTGCGCGAACCACTGCGTTACTCCGGCCGAAGTGGCGGCCGAGGACGAACGGATCGTGGCAAATGCCGACAGTTTCAACGAGAAAGCAGTTCTTGCCAGCCGGCGGCGAATCGAGCTGGCGCGGCTGGTTGAGGCATATTCGGCGCGGAAGCGAGCCCGGCGGAGGATCGACTACGGCGATCAGGTGTCCAAAACGGTCGAAATCCTCGAGTCCTTCCCCGAGGTGGCCGCGGACCTGCGCGATCGCTATCCCGCCATACTGCTCGACGAGTACCAGGACACGAACGTTGCGCAGCGGAGGATGCTTCAGCCGCTTGCCCCTTCCGGCAGCAACGTCACCGCAGTGGGGGACGCAAGGCAAAACATCTTTCAGTGGAGAGGTTCGACGCTTTTCAACCTCATTGACTTTCCGACCCGGCATTTCTTGAGAGAGGGCCAGCGCGCCCACGACTACCTCTCACTTTCGTCCAACTTTCGAAGCGGTTCGGCAATCCTGCAGGCAGCCAACGCCGTCATAGAACACGTCCCCGAAAATCGCCGCCCCGGTTTGCCGCTGGCAGCCACCCCCGATAACGGCCGCGGGTTTGTTGCAACGAAGGTACTCGAGGACCAGATGCAAGAGGCCGCGTTTATCGCCGATGAGATAAAGCGCCTTCACGGGGAACCGGCCGCACCGTCGCGCAGCCCGGCGGACTATCGGGACTTTGCGATCCTGGTCCGGCGCAAGTCTCATCTGGGCCCGATCTACGCCGCCCTCAAGAAGGCTGACATCCCCGTTGAGGTCATCGGCCTGGGTGGTCTGCTACAGCTACCGGAGATTGTGGACCTCGTGGCCTGGCTCAGGGTCATCGCCGAGCCGGGCCCGGCCGGCAACCGGTGGCTTGCCCGATTGGCGATGGGC
>JBOGWH010000358.1:0-1167 GCA_050692975.1 Actinomycetota bacterium
AGCCGGCAAGACGCTGACGCCCGGCGAGTCCGGGGCCGTGCCCTCTAAACCCTCCCTTCCGATTGCGATGGCCTTTCCCGCATAATCGACGACGAAAGTCTGCCATCCCGCAGTTTGCGGAAAATAGTTAACGTTTGGAGTGACCAGGGGCCACTTGGCAAAATCTGACTCCCTAATCCCCATCGCCGCCCCCGCTGGTTTGACCCGGGGGCCAAGATTCCAGGGATTTTCACCCCAGGGCTCCACCGCCAGATTCGGCAAGAAACCGAATATCGGCCCCGGACTTGTTAACTGAAACGGCTGGCCGGCCCCGCCCGACGTCCAGTTCGTTTCCCCAAAGGCTGCCAGACCACCTCCTCCATTTACGAAATTCACGAGCTCCTTCGACCTTCGCATCAGAATGTCCCACTCGTCTTGCCCGGCCCCGGCACCCCAGGTGCCGGAGACAATGATCGCGTCGTACTTTTCGAAGTCCACCGAATTGAGATCAAGCTGTATGGGATCATCCAACTGCTCTCCAACAGGGTCGTGCCGCTGCCAGGGCGCTCCGGCGGCGTCCCAGCAGGCCACGGTAGGAACCGGGGTTGAGACCCCGGGTGCAGGGCACTGAACGAACCCAGATGCCTGCATCCCTGATCGCGACTTCTCGCCGACGACCTTGACAGGATTGATGACCAACAACAGGCGAGGGCCCAGCTTGCCTCGGGTGACATAGCTCACCACATCCCTCACGATGTTTTGGGCGCCGGGCGGATACCCGAGTCCTCGAGGATCGGCCTCGCCGTCGCTCTGGAGCCCCGTTACGAACACCCGGCCCGGCTGCGAATTGGGAAAAGACGCCGAGGGTACGCCCAAACCATCCAGCGGGCCGGCCGGCTGCGAGGCGAACCCATCGTCATCGACGATTGTGATTCCTCCCCCCGGCGTTCGACTCACATACCCGAATGCGTGTCCGTCGTTGACCTGAGCATTGACCCCGTCGAACAGGGAGAGGAAAAAACCTTCATCTCCTTCAGCAGCAGTGTCGCCCTTAACCGCGACGGGTACCTGCCTGCTGGTTTCCCAAGGGGCAAAACTTACTTTGCCGGAGGAAGCCTCGAAGTCTTCACCTTCATGGGCGTCGCCCCCAGTCGTTTTGTACCGGACCGTAACCGGCAACTCGTCGGC
>JBOGWH010000359.1:0-15796 GCA_050692975.1 Actinomycetota bacterium
CCCTGCCTGCGGCCGGGCGCCTTGTTTACCAGCCCAGAGCGGTTCCGGGGAGCGGGCCCGAGGGGCTGATGAACGAATTGACCTCGGTTAGGAGTCACGCCGAAGTCGAAATGGCCAGGCGGCTGGCCCTGAGCGGTTATGTGGTGGTCGCCGACGGGCCGCTTCTCAGCCGCCGCGAAAACCTCGAGATCGTCGGTCTCATCAAGAGCCACCACAAGACCTATCTGCCGGAAAGCCAGGAGAGCGTCGTCCATGCGTTGGCCCCCGGCCAGCGTTCGCCGCTGTTTGCTTTCGGCCGGATGCGTCCCCGCTACGGCTGGTACCTGCGGCTGGCCGGGATGGAAAACGAGCATCCGTGGGCGGGCATCGCCCGCTGCGAATGCAGCGCGAGCCTCCCGCTGACTAAGGCAGTCGAGCTTGCCGACATGATCTCCGCCAACCTTCCTCGCTTTGCCTCCCGCAGCTACTGGGACCCCAGGGCGCCACAGAACCTGGTGCCGATTGCAGCGCTGGAGAGGCGTCTCTGGCACCTGCTGGGGGACCGGCAGATCGTCTACCGGCAGCTGAGATCGGCGGTGGCGAGGTGGTCTTGAACCGGCGGTGCACGAGATGACCTCCGAGCGCGTGGGGCGGGTCCTCGGTCTCGAGCCGGCCACCACCGCCGAGTTTCGGGTGATCCTCGACGCCGACAACTACCTTCAATTAGACGACCTGGTCGAGGTCCAGACCATGGTGCCCAAGGTGGGCGAGGTCCGGATCTTTGGACTCGTCACCGAGGTCTCTGCCCGCTACGAAGGGTCTCGCTTCGAATCGGACACGCCTCTTATTGCCGAGGAGGGCTCTTTGCCCGCCGAGCTGGCCCGTTCGGCAACGGTTCAGATCATCAGGGTTGAGCCGGAGATCTGGGTTTCGCCCGACCCCGGAGAAATCGCCTCCCGGGCCGGCGAGGAGGCTCGCGACATGGCCCTTTACGCCGATCAGATGGAGCGGCGCCTCCCCGTCGGCTTCACCCGGGACGGGGGCCCACTCTGGGTGGATCTCGACTTCTTCGACGGCCGCAAGGGAGGCCATATTGCGATCACCGGAGTGTCGGGGGTAGCCACCAAAACCTCGTTTGCGCTTTCATTTCTCAGATCGCTCACGGCGCATCCCGAACTTGCCGGCGCCGCCGCGTCGAATCTGCGGGTCCTCGTCTTCAACGTGAAGCAGGAGGATCTGCTCTGGCTCGACAAGCCGAACAACCGGCTGGATGCAGACGCCGTGGAACAGTGGGCGAAGCTGGGCATTTCCCCCGACCCATTTCCCAGCGTCTCCTTCTGGGCCCCCTGCCGCCGGGGGCCCGAGCAGATCCCCGACACCGAATCTCGCATGCAGGGGGTCACCGCATTTTCCTGGACGCCCGAGGAGTTCATCAATGCAGGGCTGCTGCGCTTCCTGTTTGCCGAATCCGGGGACTACCGCAACCAGCTGACCTTTGTAGAGGAGAGGGTGAGCCAGCAGCTTCGGCGGCTTGCCGAGCCCGTGCCCGGCACTCCCGGCGCCGTGGAAATCGAGGGGCGCAGGGTCGAAAACCTCTCGCATCTCGTCAGGGTGATCGCCGACCATCTGGAGCCCGAGGACGGCGCCGAGGCGGATTCGTCATGGACCGGCCGGGTTGCCGGCGGGACCGCTTCGGCGTTCATGCGGCGGCTTTACGCGGCCGAGAACCGGGTCGGCCAGCTGATTCGCACCGGGGGCTCCCGGGTCGATCGCTCCATCGATGCCGTGACCGTGGTGGACTTGCATCGCCTTCACGACCTGGCCCAGCGCTTCGTCGTCGGGGCCCTGCTGGCCGAGGTCAACGCCGAGAAGGAAAAGACGGGCCAGCGCCTCCCGCTTCAGGTGATCTTGCTCGACGAGCTCAACAAATACGCCCCCCGGGAGGGCCACTCTCCGATCAAGGACACCCTGATCGACATCGCCCAGCGAGGACGCTCGCTGGGCTTGATCCTCATCGGCGCCGCCCAGAGCGCCTCACGGGTGACCCCCGAGGTCCTGGAGAACTCCTCGATCCGGGTCACCGGCCGCCTCGACGCGGCGGAGGCCGAGCGGGCAGAGTACGCGTGGATGCTGCCGTCGACCCGGGCCAGGGCACGGCTTTTCAAACCCGGAACGATGGTCCTGTTCCAGCCCGGGATACCGGCGCCGATGGTCTTCACCTTTCCCTACCCTCCGTGGGCAACCCGCAAGGAAGAGGCCGTCGCCGAGGACCCCTTCGAGGGCATTGTCCGGTGAGGTTCCTGCATACCGCCGACTGGCACGTAGGCAAGAAACTCGGCCGAATCGACCGCACGAAAGAGTACGAGCAGGTCTTCGATGAACTGGTCGAGATGGCCCGCGATCAAAAAGTTGACGCCGTGCTGGTAGCGGGGGACCTGTTCGACCGGCCTTTGCCGCCTCTGGATGCCATCGGGCTGGTGGTCGACGGGCTGCTGCGACTGGCCGACGCCGGAGGGCAGGTGATCGCCATCTCCGGCAATCACGACTCCGCCTCTTTGTTCCAGGTGCTCGGCCGGCTGCTCAGGCCCTCCGGCGTGCACCTGGTTCCCCGGGTCGTGCGTCCGCAAGACGGCGGCGTTATCGAGGTGAAATCCCGCGACGGCTCCGAATCGGCGCTGCTAGGAGTCCTTCCTTTCCTGCATGAAGCGGAAGTGGTCGACTTCATGGAGGCCTCGGAGGCCTGGCACAAGGCGTACTCCGACAAGATCGGTGCTCTGATGCAGGCTCTGGCCTCGGGATTTGACCCCCGCCGGCCGGGCCTGCTGATGGGGCACTACTTTGTCGACGGCTCCGAGCTCGGCGGGGGAGAGCGCCGCATACATTTGGGCGAGCAGTACGCCGCCACCGCCCATTCCGTCCCCCCCGAAGCCTCTTACGTGGCGCTGGGTCATATTCACCGGCCTCAGGCAATCGACGGGGCCGCGTCCAAGGCCCGTTATGCGGGCAGCTTGCTGCAGCTGGATTTTTCCGAGCGCGCTCACAACAAAGAGGTCGTGATTGTCGACGCCGCAGCGGGGGTCCCGGCCAAAATCAAGAGCATCCAGCTTCGCTCGGGCCGCAAGCTGATTCGGGTCGAGGACGAGCTGGAGGCGCTGGCCGGCCGGGTCAACGAGTTCGCCGATGCGTATCTTGACGTGAGGGTAAAGACGGCCGGCCCGGTGATGGGGCTCTTCGACCAGGTAAGGAAAGTCCTGCCGAACGCAGTGATGGTGCAGGCGGTTTACGAGCGCTCCGAAATAGACCCGAGGCTCGTCTCGCGCGGAGGCGACGAGGCCCTGGCCGATCTGTACGCCGGATACTTTCTAAGTAAGTACGGGGCGGAGGCGCCGGAGAAATTACTGACCGCGTTCCGCAGCCTGGAGGACGAGGTGGCCCATGCGGCCCCTTGAGCTGTACATGGATGGGTTCAAGTCCTATTCCGAGCCGGTCTCCTTCGACTTCGAGGGCCGCGGGCTTTTCGGGATCGTCGGACCGACCGGCTCGGGAAAGTCCACCATCCTGGAGGCTTTGATCTTCGCGCTGTACGGCAAGACCCCGCGGGTGCAGCGGGACAGCAAGAAGCTAATCAACTCGCAGTCCGATGAAGCCAGGGTAAGGCTGTGCTTCGAGGCCGACGGCATCGCATGGCAGGCCGACAGGGTTATCCGCCGCAAGGGGGCCGCGGCCGTTGCGCTAAAGCGGCTCGACGGGGCCGGCGAGCCCGTGGGCGGCGACCGCCTTGTCAGCGAGCGTATCGCTGAGATTCTGGGGCTCGATTTCGAGGCCTTCTGCTCGTCGGTTTCGCTTCCGCAGAACGAGTTCGACAGGTTCCTTAACGCCAGTCCTGCGCAACGCACCGAAATCCTCAAGGGGCTGTTCCGCCTGGAGCGCGTCGACCGGCTGCGCGAGGCGGCCAAGGGAAGGCAGCGGTTCATTGAGGGCCAGATCCAGACTCTGCAACGCGACGTTTCCGCGGTCCCCGAGGACGCGGAAGACCGTCTGGCTGAGGCCCGCGCGCGGGTGGAGCAGGACGAAGAAAAGCTCGGGCGCATTGAAGCGGCCATGCCCGCGGTACTGGAGGCGCAGAGGACCTTGGACCTCTCACGCCATGAGATGGATTCGCTGAAGGATTCCCGCCGGCGGATCGAGGAAGCGCTGGCGCGGCTGCCCTCCGGTGAGTCGCTGAGCGATCTGGAATCTCGCCGGGAGGGCGTTGAGCGCCGTGCCGCCGATGCCGAAAAGGCGGCGGTAAAGGCTGAACAGCTGCTGGAAGAAGCCAATCTGGTGATGCAGCGACTCGACGCCGCGGGCCGCTCCGAGCAGTGGTGTGCGGACCTCGAAGGCCGGATCAACGAGCGCGGGCGTCTCGGCGCAGAGTTGCAGCAGGCGGCCGCAGAGCTGGAAGCGGCCGAGAAGGAAATTGCCCGATTGCAGCCCGGAGCGACAAAGGCAGAGTCGGCGGTAAAGGAAGCGGAGGCTTCGCTCGAGGCCGCAAGAAAAGCAGTGGATGAACTTCGGGACCGTCACGCCGCCCATCACCTCCGGTCGCGCCTGCATTCTGGGGAAAAATGCCCTGTTTGCGACCAGCCGGTCGCCGCCGTCCCGGCTGCGACTCCGCTTCCTGCTCTGGAGGAGGCCACGGCCGCCGCGAGACAGGCCGAGAGCCGGTTGGGGACGCAACGGCGCCAGGCGGAGCAGATCGGAAGGGAATTTGCGGTGGCCCAGGACTGCGAGCGTGGAGCGGAAACACGCCTCAAGAGTCGCAAGGAGGCTCTCGTGAGTGCAGAAAAAGCCGTCACGGCCCTCGTGGGTAAGGGCGCCGACCCGGCGGCCGAACTGGACTCCGCCCGCGAGGCGATCAACACCGCGAGGCAGCAGATAGCAGCACGAATGCAGGAGTACCAGGCGGCCTGGGGGGCCGTGAACGCGGCAAGGGCAGATCTCGATACGATCGCGGCGGCACGATCCCAGGCCAACGCAGTTTTGGTACACGTTGCCGCTGTTCTCGCCGTTGATGAGGCGCTTATCGAAACCGAGATGCTGGTTTCTAGGGCCAAAATGATCTCCGAGGCCGGCCAGATGAAGCTGGATGCTCTGGCTCAACGGCAGCGGTCGCTATCGGAGGCCGCCGAGGCCTCGTCGGAGAAGATCGCATCCTTTGCCCGTGAGTTCGAAGCGTTGCCTCAGCAGAACCCTGCCGACGTGCTCGCCGCGTGCCGCAGCGGCGTGGACGAGCTGAAACGCCGGGTTGCGTCGGTCGAGGAAATGCTTGAAAAGGCAGCCGAGGCCCTCAAGCAAATTGCCACGATGGCCGAGGAGAAGGCTCTTTTCGAAAGGCTGGTCGGCGACCTTACAGACTCGAAATTCACCGCCTATTTGCTCGACGAGCAACGGCGGTTGCTGGCGGCAATCGCCTCGACCAAACTTTTTGAACTCACCGGACGTTACGTGTTCGACGACGAGGGCGAGTTCAACGTCATCGACCAGGCCACCGGCGCAACCAGGACGCCCGACACGCTGTCGGGAGGCGAGACGTTTCTCGCTTCCCTTTCAATGGCCCTGGCACTGGCGGAGGCCGTGGCTCTGGAAGGTGGGCGGCTGGGATGCTTCTTCCTGGACGAAGGCTTCGGATCTCTGGATGCCGAAAGCCTCGACCTGGCCCTTGAGGGTATCGAGGCGCTGGCCGTGCCCGGCCGGCTCATCGGGCTGATCTCGCATGTCGGCGGCATCCAGGCCCGCCTCGACGACCTGATCGTGCTGGAGAAAAAGGCCGACGGCTCCACGTCGGTGTGTCAGGACGGCGGCCCTATCACCTTCAGCCCCGCCGCGATCTAACCCCCCCGGCCGCAGCCGCGCTCACACCACCCGGACGGCCAAGATGGCCATGTCGTCGCGGTGCGGCCCGTCCTCGACTTCTTCCAGGGCGTCGCCGAGGGCCGCGACCACCTTCTCGGCTTCGAAACCGCTGCATCCCTCCAGGACGGAGCGCAAACGGCTCTCACCGAAGAAGTCGCCACCGATGCGGCCTTCGATGACGCCGTCGGTGTACATGACCATGCAATCCCCTGAACGCATTTCCATCGACCAGTTGGAATGCGACACGTCGCCGAGCACGCCCACCAGCATCCCTTCGCACTCCACCTTTTCAAGAGCACCCTCCGAGCGGACCACATAGGGGGCCGGATGACCGGCGCAACCCACGTCCAGCTTGGCGACCGGGCCATCTTTGGTGAACAAAACATAAAGAAGGGTGCAGAAGTCGCCGGAGCCGTACCTCACGATGGCCTCGTTGAGGAGGTTCAGCACGGATTCGGGGCCGGCCGAGCGGATCGCGCCTACCCGGATCGTGTTGCGGCAAAGCGCAGTAAGCGACGCGGCTCTGGGGCCCTTGCCGCATACATCGCCCACCACGAGCGCCCATTGATTTTCGTTTACCTGGAACACGTCGTAGAAGTCCCCCCCGACACGGAATCCGAGGCCCCCCGGGCGGTAAAGGGTCTCGATCTCGACGCCCGGAATTTCCGGCAGCCGCTCCGGAAGCAGACTCTGCTGCAGGATTTCGGCGACATTGTGCTCTCTTTCGTACATCTGCTGAGCTTCGAAGTAGCCTCTCTGGGTCATCTCGAACGTGGAAAGGGCCTCGACAAAGAAGGCCGCTCCCGCTCGAGCGACCGTCTCGACGGCTTCCCGGGTCTTCGCCGCGGCCAGGGCCTCGGCCAACTCATCGTGGTGAACCTCGGCGATATTGAGCGCGCTCAAAGTGCCGATCGCTCGGCGGCCCAGTTCGTAGGCCTCCTGAAGCCCGCCCTCATTGGGGCCGTCCAGGTAGGCGCGAAAAGCGCGGCGATAGTCTTCTTTGAAGATTTCGGGATTATCGGTCATGGCCCCCTCTTTAATTGTTCGCCGGAGGGTCGGCCCTTTCGCCACCGAGATAGCGGGCTACCACGACCAGAGCATCGTCGTGCTTTCTGTGCGAAGTCATTATTTCCCCGGCTATCTTCTGTGGCGAGTGTCCAAGGATAACGCCATCTGCAAAAACCGGAGAAATTCCGTCGGTTGCCATGATCAGAAGATCGCCCCGATTGATCGGCAGCGTCGAAGGGCGAACCGCCGGTAGACGGTAACCGACAATCCCGGCTCTCAGAAGAGCGGATTCGCTTGCAGGGCGGACGTCGCCCGCTGCCCTGACAAGACGGGCTTCGACGTTGCCGACACCGGCCCAGGTGAGCGTGGAGGACCCCCCCTTTATTACCGCGAGGCTCATGGCCACCCCCCGGCTGGCCCTGAGGGCCTCGTGGCAGCGGTCCACCAGGACTTCCAGAGACTCATCGGCGAACTTGCGAAAAATCTCAGCAGCAATTTCGCTGGCGTGAGCCGCACTCGGACCGTGGCCCAGGCCGTCTATGGCGGCCACGAGGACGGAATCACCCGAGCGGGCTATCACGTGGCGATCTCCGGTTTCGGTCTCTCCGGCCAGAGCCCGCGAGACCGCAGCGACCTCTAGGATCCCGGCCGCCGGGTCCTCATCCAAGCCGGTAGTTCCACTTGATCATCCTGACGGTCGTCCCTTCGCCGACCTGGGAATACAGCTCGAACTCATCCATCAGCCGCCTCGCTCCGGAAAGGCCCAGTCCCATCCCTTTCCCGGTGGTATAGCCGTCACGCATGGCTTTTTCGATGTCCGGAATCCCTGGGCCTTCATCTCGGGCGACGACGCTGATGCCTTTGCGGCCGGCGTCTGAGGTGACGGCCATCTCGACCTCTCCCCGGTGGGCGTACTGGATGATGTTGCGCGCAATTTCCGAGATGGCGGTTGCGATCAGGGTCTGCTCGGTCGATGAAAAGCCCAGTTGCTCGGCAAGCGCCCGTCCTTCCTGCCTGGCCGAGACCACCCCCGCTTCAGAGACGACCTCGATCTTGGTCTCATCCGGCACTGTCGCCGCCCTCTTTTAGATTCTCGTCCAGAAACGACAGGCCCTCCTCCAGGTCCAAGGCGGTGTCGACGTCTTCAAGGTTGATCCCAAGCTGCACCATGGCGAAGGCCACCTCGGGCTGTATTCCAACCAGGACCGTGACGGCCCCCCGGAGGCGGGTCATATGAGCAATGTTGCGCAGAGACCGCGAGGCAAACGAGTCCATCACGTCCAGGGCGGTGACGTCGACGATGATGCCCTTGGATCGAAAGCGTCCCACCCGGTCCATCAGGTCGTCTTGAAGCAGCAGCATGTCGCTGTCGGTCAGGGCCGACTGGATTGAGGCAATCAGGTAGTCGCCCTGCTTGAGGATCGGGACAGCCATCGGCTGGACTTACTTTCGGTCTATGAAGCGGGTTCCTGGCGGGAGACGTAGCCAAGCAGCCGGTCGGCCTCTTCGATTCCCCCCTGGAGGTCGCCGACGGCGTTCATCTTGGAAAGGTCCACCCCGATGGTGACCAGGGTCTGGGCAATCTCGGAGGACAGACCGGTAATGATGACGGATGCGCCCATGAGCCTGGACGCCTCCACGGTCTGGACCAGGTTGTTTGCCACCGTGGAGTCGATCTGGGGCACGCCGGTGATGTCGATGACGACGACTTTGGCCCGGTTTGTCCGGATTCCCCGCAGGAGTTGCTCGGTCACCTGCCGCGCGCACTGGGAGTCCAAAATGCCGATGATCGGCAGGATCAGGAGGCGGTCCCGGACCTGCAGCACGGGGGTGGAAAGCTCGCGGATGGCTTCCTGCTGCTGGCGGATAATTCGCTCGCGTTCCTGGACGAAGCTGACGCCCACCGTGTTGGCGATCCGGTTGGCGGCGGGCTCGTAGGCGTCCAGGACCCGGTTGAGCAGGTCGAAGTCTGCCTGGTACTTCTCGAAAAGAGACCTGGCCAGGACATCGCGCAGAAGCAACACGATACCGAGGACCTCATGAGTTTCAACCCCCCGGGGGATGATCCGCTCCGACAGGTCCCGGGCGTAATCCTGAAGCGCTTCGACGCTTCCCGTTTCCAGCACCTCGACGTAGTTGTCGTAAACCGCGGTCGCTTCCGAGAAGATCTCCTCGGGAGTCATGGCAGTAAGCAACTGGGCGTCGGTAATTCGCCGGGCCCACTCCTCGCGCAACTGGGTTCGGTTGAGGCGGAGGTGCTCGATAAGCTCCCGGAGGAGTACGTCGCTGGTTGCCTGCGGTTTCTGTGCCATCCATTCCTCCTGGCGGTTGGTCGGGCGCGCGCCAGAAGTATATGGAGAAGCGGGCGTAAAGCGCGCTTGCTCTGCTATCCGGTGGCGGGAAAAGTCAGCCGCAACACCGAACCGTCCGGCCCTTTCTCGATGGTCGCCTCCGGGAACAGAGCGGTGACCAGATCTATGCCTAGGTCGAGGTCGATGCCGGGTTTCACCTGTTCTTTGTCCTGCGCGAGGAAGCCCGAGGGCCCCGTGACCCGGACCGCGATGTGCCCGGCCCCGGGTTCGATGCTTATTCGAACGGGGGCGCCTTTCCCGTTGGCGCTGATTGAAGAAATGGCGGCCGTGCACGCCTCCGAAACGGCTACTTTGAGGTCGCTGACGGAATCTTCCGAAAGCCCGAAGTGTCTCCCGACGTCGGCAACGAAAAGCCTGGCCGTACTGACGAATTCCGGCAGGGGTGGCAACTCTAGCTCCAAGGGGTGCATTGGTGACCCTAAATCTAAGCTATTTTCGCCAGTCCCTCAGTAGATTCGATCGTCGGAAGGATCTTCCACAGGCCGGTGATGGACAAAATCCGGCGAATCTGCCGGTTCGGTCTCACCAAAGCCATGGCACCGCCCCGCTCCCGGCACGTCTTGACGCCGGCCACCAACGCCGCAAGCCCCGTGGAGTCCATGAAGTTGACCTCCGTGAGATCAAGGGCCACGTTGATCGCTGCGCCGTCCACGGCATCGCAAACCGCCGACTTGAGCTCCGGAGCGCTGTTGATGTCCACCTCACCGCCGACGTCCAGCACGGTCCACTCGCCGAAACTGCGGGAAACTATTCTCAATAAGTTCGTTTTTTCCATTTTCCTGGCTGCCTTCAGGCTAAGTTTTCCCTTTGTGCTTGCTTGACGAAACCTCCTCCTCGCGGTTTCCGCCCGGAACTATTAACAAACGGGGCCCGGAACTATTAACAAATGGGGCCCGGAACTATTAACAAATGGGGCCAGTGCGGGTATTCTGGTCCCCATCATCCTTGGAGGGGGCTCGCATTGAACCAGGTAACATTGACGGTCCCGGCGCAGGCCGAGTTTCTCCACGTATTGCGTACGGTGATTTCGAGCGTAGCGGCCCGCCAGGATTTCTCGGTCGATTCCCTGGACGACCTGCGTTTATCGGTAGACGAGGCCGGCTCGTACCTCCTGGGCCTGAAGGCGAACATGCTCACGCTCAAGGTGCAGACCGGGGACTCGGAGCTGGTTGCCGTCATCGGAACCGACGCCGAGGTGAGCCTGTGGCCTCCCGAGGGAATCGAGCAACGGATTTCCTGGAAGATCCTCTGCGGGCTCACGGATGATGCCTCGTTTACTCGAGAGGAATGGGGGCCGGCGATTCGTCTGGTAAAACGCCGGGCCTCTCTGAATATCTAGGGAGAAGGTAGGGGGGTCAAGTGAACACAACAGTCAGGCAAACTTAATGGCCGAATCAAAGACATTCGACAGCGAGAAGACGAAAGAGCTGTTTGCCCGCCTGCCCGACGACCCATCGGCACGGGAGGAACTCGTTACCCTGCACATGCCGCTGGTTGAATATCTGGCGAGGAAGTTCAGAGGGCGGGGGGAGCCGGTTGAGGACCTGATTCAGGTGGCCAGCATCGGCTTGCTGAAGGCCATCGACCGCTTCGACCCGGGACGTGAGGTGGAGTTCTCCACCTACGCCACGCCGACGATCGTGGGGGAGATAAAGCGCTACTTCCGGGACAGCGGGTGGGCGATCAGGATCCCCCGGAGGCTGCAGGAAATCGGGCTGCAGCTGTCCAAGGTCATCCCGACCATGGCCCAGGACCTGGGACGCTCTCCCTCGGTGGCGGAGATATCGGAGTTCACCGGGATCTCGGAAGAAGAGGTCCTTGAGGCCATGGACGCAAGCCAGGCCTACTCGTTGGTCTCGCTGGATGCTCCGACGGGCGAGGACGGAACCGATTCGCTTTCCCGGCTCGGAAGCGAGGACGAGTCGCTGGAGTTGTTCGAGGCCTGGTCGAGTGTCGCCCACCTGCTTCAGAAGCTTCCGATCAGGGAGCGGAGGATTCTGCATTTGCGGTTCGTGGCCGGGGAGACCCAGAGTCAGATTGCCGAGAGTCTCGGTATTTCGCAGATGCACGTTTCGCGCCTTCTGGCCAAGACGCTGGAGTTTCTCAGGGAAGCCGGAGGCCCCCAGGAGGATTAGCGTGCGCCGGGAAGCCGGAGGCCCCCAGGAGGATTAGCGTGCGCCGGGAAGCCGGAGGCCCCCAGGAGGATTAGCGTGCGCCGCCTTTCCGGCCGATCTGCTGGTAGAACTCGACTCCGTATTTCTTTTTCGTAGACTCGCCGCCCTTCTTGCCTCCCATGCGGCCGATGTCGCTGAAGTAGTTCTCGCCGTACCTCTGCTTGGTCGAGAGTCCACCCTTGCGGCCGGCTTCGGCGCGGCTCATCTTTCTCTGATTGGAGGCATTACCGTTCGGCCTTGCTCCCGATTGGCCGTTTTCGAATGCGGACGACGAAAAAGTCGTGGTCGTCTCAGCGCCAGTTGGTGCGGTCATATTCCGTTTCCTCTGTTCGCTCGCTTTAGATTTGGAGTTACCCAGGGTTGCTTGCGCTAAACCCCTCCTGCGGCCGGATGTCGAGTCGGATGAGGTCGTCGTGCGTCTCCCTGCGAACCATGAGCGTGGCCCGACCGTCCACGACCGCGACGACCGCAGGGCGGGGCTGCCTGTTGTAGTTGGAAGCCATCGAATAGTTATATGCGCCGGTGGCCGGAACCGCGATGATGTCTCCCCGCTCAACGGTGTCGGGCAGGCCGACGTCTTTGGCCAGGATGTCGCCGGACTCACAGTGCATGCCGGCCAGAGTGAAGGCTCGGCGGGGGGGAGTTCCGGCTTTGTTTGCTACCAGCGCGGTGTAGTGAGCCTGGTACAAAGCGGGGCGAATGTTGTCGCTCATGCCGCCGTCCACGGAGATGTAAGTCCGGACCCCCGGTATCTGCTTGATCGTTCCCACCCGGTAAAGGGTGACCATCGAGTTGCCGACCAGGTAACGGCCCGGCTCGAACGAAAGGGCGGGCATGTCGATGCCGTGGCGCTGCGCCTCACGCCCCGCGACCTCGGTGATCAGCCTGGAGAGCACCTCCATCCGGGCGGGATAATCTCCCGCTACGTGGGGAATGCCGAACCCTCCGCCGAGATTGACCTCCGGGAGCCCGGACCCGGTGGCGGCCTTCATGTCGGCAAGGAACTGGAAGAGGATCTCGATCGTTTTCCCGAACGGGTCGTAAGAGAAGATATTGGACCCTATGTGCGAGTGAATCCCGCGCACCTCCAGGGAGTCCCGTTTCATCGCCGATACCAGGGCCTCTTCGGCCAGGCCGCCCTCGATGGAAAGGCCGAACTTGGAGTCCTCCTGGCCGGTCTCGATGTATTCGTGGGTATGGGCTTCTACTCCGGGAGTCACCCTCAGGACCACCGGCTGTGTCTTGCTGAGTTCGCGGGCAATATCGGCCACCCTTTCGACTTCTTCTAAGCCGTCGATGGCGATGCGCCCAATGCCGGCCTCGATGGCCCGTTCGATGTCGGAGTCCAGCTTGTTGTTGCCGTGCAAGATCATCCGGCCGGGTGGAAAGCCGGCCGTCAGCGCCGTGTGAAGCTCTCCGCCGGACGCCACATCCAGCCCGAGGCCTTCGGACTCGATGAGGCTGCAAAAGCCCAGAGTCAGAAACGCTTTGGCGGCGTAATAGATATTCGCATCGGGGAAAGCGTTCTTGATCTCGGCGGCCCGGGTACGGAAGGTCTTTTCGCAGAAAACGAACAGGGGAGTACCGAATTCTTCTGCAAGCTCGGTGGTGTCGAGGCCGCCGATCTCTAGGTGGTCCATGGCGTTGACCGAGGCTGTGACCGGTAGGACATCTTTGAGGTTGTGATACATCCCTACATTGTGTCAGGCCGCGGCCTTACATCCTTTCCGGAGACGAGATCCCGAGCATGGCCATGTTGTTGGCCAGGACCTGCCGGGTCGCATCGACCAGCTCCAGGCGGGCGGCGCTTACGGTGGGATCCTCGCCAAGAACCCGGCAATCCCGGTGAAACGCGCTGAAGCCTGCGGCCAGAGAGTGAGCGAAATGCACCAGCCTGTGCGGGGCCCGCATCCCGGCGGCCTCGGTCACGGTTTCGGGAAATGCGGCGAGCTTTTTCATCAGGGCGATCTCCGAGGGATGATCCAGGACGGAAAGGTCCCCCTTTTGAACTTCGATGCCCTGTTCCCCGGCCTTTTTCAGGATCGAGCAGGCCCTTGCGTGCTGGTACTGCACGTAATAGACCGGGTTTTCGTCCGACTGCGCCTTCAGCAAGGCCAGGTCGAAGTCGATCGTTTGGTCGATAGAGCGGCTGAGAAAGGTAAACCGTGCGGCGTCGGGTCCGACCTCGTCGAGCAGGTCGTCAAGGGCAACGACGTTGCCCGACCGCTTGGACATTCTCTCGGCCGCTCCTTCGCTCATCAGGTTGACCATCTGGTGCAGAAGGATCTCGACGTTGTTCTCCACGCCGAGTGCTCGGGCGGCGGCCATGAGCCCCGCCACGTTGCCGTGGTGGTCTGCTCCCCAAACGTAGATGACCGAGTCGTAGCCGCGGCCCAGCTTGTCGATCAGGTAGGCGATGTCGACTCCCAGGTAGGTCGGCGTCTGCGCCTCGTCGGAGCGGACCAGGACCTGGTCCCTCGGCGCACCCTGTGCGGTGGCCTTGAACCACAGGGCCCCCTCCTTCTCATATACGTGGCCGGCCTCCTTTATGCGGCCCAGCGCCTCGGCGACTTTGCCCTGCTCGTGCAGGACCAGCTCTGAGAACCACCGGTCGAAAGTGATCGACATGCGGGCGAGGGTGGCGCGGTGGGCCGTGATCACCTCCTGCAGGGCCCATGGGGTGACTTCGCCGGGGTCGTCGACCAGTTTGTCGCCGTTCTCCTCGGCCAGCCGCCTGCCGAGATCGACGATGTACTCGCCGTGGTAACCGTCTTCGGGGACTTCGGCTTCCCGGCCGAGGGCCTGCTTATAGCGGGCCATTACCGATTCGGTGAACCTCGTGATCTGCTTTCCGGCATCGTTGATGTAGTACTCCCGCTCCACGCGGCAGCCGGCGGCCTCCAGGATGCGCGCCAGAGCATCGCCGTAGGCGGCATTTCTGCCCGAGCCCACGTGAAGGGGACCCGTCGGGTTGGCCGAGACGAACTCGATCTGAACGTGGGGGCCGGCGGCTTTGGCCCGTCCGTACTGCTCACGCTGCTGCCCGATCGAATGGATGAGGTCGTGAAGCCATTCCCGCGAGAGAAAGAAGTTGATGAATCCGGGGCCGGCCACTTCGCTTCGTTCGATGATGTCGGCGGCGGGAATTGCCGAGATGAGCCTCTCGGCTAGCTGGCGGGGAGGCATTCCGGCCTGCTTGGCCATCGTCATTGCAACGTTGGTTGCAAAATCGCCGTGTTCGGGCTGGGCCGTGCGCTGGACCACAACTGCCGGGGCGCCGTTGGCCGGCAGAGTGCCCTCCGACATCAGGGCTTCCAGCCCGGCTTCGAGAAGCTCTCGCAGCCGGACCTCGGCGGTCACGTGATTTCCTCTTCGTGGGCCCTGCGGTAGTCGCCGTCGAGCACCTGGGAGATGGTCGAGATCAACTCGGCGGGGTCGAACGGCTTGGTGATGTACTCGGCCGCGCCGAGGTCGTAGCCCTTCTTTATGTCGGCCAGCTGGGCCCTGGCGGAGAGAAAGATGACCGGTATATCGGCGGTGTCCTTGTTCTGTGACAGTTTCTCTTTGGCGGTCCAGCCGTCCATGTTGGGCATCATGATGTCCAGCAGGATCAGGCTGGGCTGCCTGGAACTGGCCATGTCGAGGGCCTGGCGCCCGTCGGTGGCGATGGCGACCTCGTAGCCCTCCAGCTCGAGATTGACCTTCAGCAGCATCGTGATGGTCGGGTCGTCGTCGGCGATCAGGATCTGTGTGGGCATCTACACTTACTTTAAGCCCTCGTAGCTCAGGGGATAGAGCGTTCGCCTCCGGAGCGAAAGGCCGTAGGTTCGAATCCTACCGAGGGCACTTTTTTTGTGGTGTCGCGAGATATCGGAGACAGGTGTATCGAGACAACATCTCTTCCGTCCACGCGGGCTGGTCAGGGTGGCCCCGCCCGGGCGGCTCCCGCCCGCACGGAACCCTGCTCGGATAGGTCGCGCCCCGATTGGATGCCGAGATAAACTTCGGAGAATCTTCCTAGGGCTTATGAACTGTCCCGGTGGCCCCGCGCGCCTTGTCCAGGTGGCCCCGCGCGCCTTGTCGGGGAGGCCTCGCCCGGCTGGTCGGGGAGGCCCCCCTTGTCAGGGTGGCCCCGGCCCCCCTGGTCACGGTGGCCCCGCCCGTGCGGCTTCCGCCCGGCTGGTCAGGGTGGCCCCGCCCGTGCGGCTGCCGCCCCCGCAGAACCCCGCTCGGATAGGTCGCGCCCCGACTCCACGCCGGTGCCTTCCAGACACCCCCCCGACGAAGCATCGGGATGCTGCCAGCCCCACTTGCCCGGCCCTCCCAAAAGCCGGTATCCCCGGTAGGTCTTTTGGTCGTGGTGAAAAC
>JBOGWH010000360.1:0-1925 GCA_050692975.1 Actinomycetota bacterium
CACCCCGGCCGTCCGCCGTGCCCCCTCCCGCGGCGGCGCCGGCCCCCGCCCCGCCCGCGGCGGCGGCCCCGGCTCCGGCCAAATCGAAGGTCAAGGTGGCATCCAAAGCCCCCGCCATCCCGATCGAGCCACCGCCGGTCTGCCCCCCGGCTCCCAAGCCCCCCCGCCTGAAGCGGACTCCTCCTCGCAACACCTCGAGGCTGGTGTCGATGATGACGCCCCTGCTGGAGAAGGGGCTCAGCGCCCATCAGGCCATGGTGCTGGCGGCGCCCCCGTTCCCGGTCGCCGGCCCGGCCCGTTTCTCGGACGATTGGCTGAATGCGAGGACGACCCCCTGTCCTCACCTGCACAAGGGGACGGATATCTTTGCGGACTTCGGCACTCCCATCGTGGCCTCGGGCCCCGGCACGATCGTAGCGATGGGCCGCCACGCTGTGGCCGGGCTGGCAATCTGGATTCAGGCCGATACCGGCGACGCCATGTTCTATGCCCACCTCCAGCGCTTTGCCCCGGGTGTCGACTCCGGAATGAAAGTCCAGGCCGGCACGATTATCGGCGAGGTCGGGGACACAGGAAACGCCGAGGGAGGAACCCCGCACCTTCACTTCCAGTACCATCCGGTGGCCCGCAACCGCAAAGGCAAGGTGCTGGCTTCGGGAGTGGAGCGCCAAGGGAATCTCGGTCATTCCCGCCCGCCCCCGGTGAACCCGAAGCCGTTCCTCGACGAATTGCTGGCCCGGGCGGAGGCCAATGCCCCGGCGCTGGTCGCCCAGCTGACCCAGAACACCCTGGTGCTGCCCGAGCTCCAAAAGGCACCCATCGTGCTGGGCCAAAAGCAGTTGGTGCCCCGCTCTCAGATGGAAGCCGAAGGAATCCTGCAGCTCAGTGGCACGACGAAGAGTGCGGCATTTGCCGCCAGGGCGTTGGGGTTGGTGGCCCTTCTGACCGTCCTGGGGGCGTTCGTGGTCACCTTCATGATGGTCCGCTCCCGGAAGCCGAAGAGCACGGGCACCGATCCACCTTCCTACAAGCCGCTAACCCCCGGCAGGCAACTGATCTAGGAGCGACGCGCTAATCAAAACCGGGCCCTAGGTCGAGACCGGGGGCAGATTGTCGGGCTGGCCAGGTCGTACCCAGTCCGTCTTGCCTGATTCTTTGTGTGCAGCTATCTCGAATGCCAGATCAACCATCTGGCAGGCGCACTTGCTTGCTTGTTCCTCTGTCTTATGTTCATGAGGGCAGGTGATGGTTTCACTGTGCTCCTCGTCCTGCGGGATGATGATCCATGCGTGGAAATGCTCTCCGCAGACGGTTGCGCCATGATTGACTTCGTCGGGTCCTACCAGCATTTCTTGGTCCTTCTCCCTTAGCCCCAATCCACCGGAACTGATCTAAGGAGTATGTCATCTTTCCCGATGGGGCTGCCCTTAGGTCCGGAGGCGAAATTCCAGGCCGAACTTGCCCGATGGGGCTGCCCTAGTTCCGGAGGCGAATTCTAGGCCGAACTTCCCTGCTGGGCCTGGAGCCTTAGTTGCGGAGGCGTATTCCGGGCGTACTTCCCTAGCAAAGCCTCCGTATTTGAGCGACGACACCCCCTCGGCTCATGGGCTGGCCTCAAGTTGCGGAGGCGAATTCCGGAGCAAAGCCTCCGTATTTGAGCGACGACACCCCCTCGGCTCATGAGCTGGCCCCTAGGTTGCCGACTCGAATTGCGGCCCGAACTTTTCCCGAGGGGGCTGGCCTCAAGTTGCGGAGGCGAATTCCGGCCGAACTTCCCCGATCGGCGGTGGCCTGGATTCTTCCGGCGGCACAAACCTCCAGGCTCCCGGTCCGCCCTCGAGCCGCCACCGCTTGTAGGTCTTAAGGTAATGATGGGTCACGCATAGGCGGGCCAGATTATCCAGTTTGGTCGGACCGCTTTTGGC
>JBOGWH010000361.1:0-4952 GCA_050692975.1 Actinomycetota bacterium
GGCAGGGACTCCAGGCCTTTAAGGATCCTCACTCAGGCCGATGGGTTTTCGGATGCACAGCCCCACATCATAGAGATGCGGCGGGCTCAGTAACGGGCGGGCGGGATGGCTGTGGAGGCGGCAGCCCGCGATGAAGCGTCCGCTATATCAAGACCGCGGCGGGCTTCAGGCCATCGCGGTGGCGGCGGTATACCGCAATCAGCTCACCCTGGGGATCGATGATTCCCACCGGTACCCCCGAAGTCATCCCGACTTCATGAGCGGGGCGGTCTCCCTGCTTCTTACCGGAGAGAACCGTAAGCTCCCCCGGGCGGGCAATGGGGACCTGCGGGTTGATCGAGCGACCGTGCGATACGGCGTCCAGGTCCTCGCCGTCCACGAAAATCATCGGGAAGTCCTTCATCGCACGGCGCATCGGCAGCATCCGCTGCGCGACGAAATCGAAGCCGCCCTCCTCGAGTGCCGCAAGCGGTACCGCCATCCCTTCCGTAAAAGTGCCGACCGCCAGCCGGCGGAGGCTCTGCAGGTGGGCTCCGCAGCCAAGCTTTTCGCCCATGTCGGCCGCCAGAGAGCGGATGTAAGTTCCCGCCGAGCACTGGACGGTCGCAACTGCGGTAAACGCCGCCGGATCGAACTCCTCAATCTCGAGCCGGTAGACGCGCACCGGCCTCGGCTCCCTCTCGATCTCCTCGCCTCTGCGGGCGGCCTTGTAGAGCCTTTCGCCTCCGACCTTCACCGCCGAGACCATCGGAGGAATCTGCATGATCTCCCCCACGAACCCTTCCGCTGCCCGGTCGAGCGCGGCGCGGTCGAAGGAACAGGGCCGCTCGGAAAGTACCTCGCCCTCGGCGTCGAGCGTGCGGGTCGTCGAACCGAACTTGACCGTCGCACGGTACTCCTTGGAAAGATGGGTCAAGAAGTTGAACAACCGGGTAGCCTTGCCGAGCCCCACGACCAGAACGCCGGTGGCCGCCGGGTCCAGCGTCCCGGAGTGGCCGATCTTCTGCCTGCCGGTGACCTTCCGCAGCCGTTGCACCACGTCGTGCGAAGTGCAACCTGCCGGTTTGTCGACGACCAAGATCCCGTTCACCTCGCCGCCCGTTGCGACGCTCATCCCTCGGCCACGGCTTTGCGGACCGCGAACACCACCTCTTCCAGCGTCCCCTTCAGGGTGAAGCCGGCCGCCTTGCGATGGCCCCCTCCGCCGAAAGCCTTTGCGATGGCGGAAACGTCCAGGTCCCCGCGCGATCGCAGCGATCCTTTCCACATCCCTCCCCCGACCTGCTTGAAGACCGCGGCCACCTTTGCCTCGCGGACGACCCGTATGAAGTCGATGAAATCGTCGGCCTCCTCCAGCGCCATCGATCCAAGGTCCTTCAGCTCCAGCCAGCTGTACACGACCCCGTCCTCGAGCTTCGCCCTGGCCAGGAATACTCCCAGCACGCTCAAGGTGTGAAAGGCCATGCTCTCGTAGATCTCCTCGGCAATTCTCCTGTGATCCAGCCCGGTCTCGCGAAGCTCCGCAGCCACCCGCAGGGTGTCGGGGGAAGCGTTTGAATACTGGAAGCGGCCGGTGTCGGTGACGATGCCCGTATACAGGCAGGTGGCCTCTTCGACGTTGGGGACGACTCCCATCCTCTTCACCAACTCGTAGGCCAGCTCCGAGGATGATGCCCGGGAGTGGTCGACCAGATTAATCGCCGCAAATCGCGGGTTGGAGACATGGTGGTCGATATTTATCGTGGTGCCGGCGGCTTTGAACTTGTCCTGAAGAATTGCGAGGCGGTCCATGTCGCCGCAGTCGATCGCGATAAACGCCTCCGCTTCGTCGGGCACCTCACCGGAGTCCACCAGTTCGTCGATGCCGGGCATGAACTCATAGATCGTCGGGACCGAGTGCTGCGGCGCCCCCCAGCTCATCCATACCTTCTTGCCCAGGCGCCGGAGTACGAGCCCCAGGCCGATCATCGATCCGAGGGCGTCGCCGTCGGGAAGGATGTGGCAGCAAACGGCCACCGAGGTTGATGAGCGCAGCGTATCCACCGCTTTTTCCCATTGGTCCTCGGGGATCATCACTGCGGGCCTGCCTCGTCGGAGCCGTCGGAGCCGTCGACGACGGGGGGCCGGGAGACCCCGAGGCCCCTCAAAAGATTCTCGATTCTCTCGCCATGCTCGGCCGTCCGGTCCTCCTCGAAATGCAGGGCGGGCAGGTGCTTCATACGCACTTCCCGGCCGAGAAGCGATCGCAGGTAGGGCGCGGCATGCTGGATCGCTTCCATTGTGTCTTCGCGCTCCTCCTGCTTCAAGACACTGACGAAAACGGTTGCGTTCTTGAGGTCGCCCGAAAGCCTCACCCCGGTTATCGTGACGAATCCGATGCGGGGATCGTTAAGTTCCGAGATCGCCTCGCCGAGCACCTCCCGGGCCAGTTCCTCCACGCGCTCGGAGCGCGGGTATCCCTTAGCCATGGACGGTGCCCGCCGGGACCGGGAGGTTACTCAAAACCGACCACCTCGCTTTGCCGATCCACGACCTCGATGCGGTACTCCCCATCCATGAAGCGCGTGATCTCGTCCAGCATTTTCTGCACATGGGATGGGGAATTCGAGACACACGCTACGCCGATGGCGCCTCTTTGCCTGAGGTCTTGATGGTCGACTTCGGCAATAGAAACATGAAACCTGGAGGCCGTCGCCCCCACAAGGTGTTTCACGACCTTGCGTTTGTCTTTTAGGGATGTTGAGCCGGGCACGAGAAAGTCGTACCGGGCCATGCCGACGAACATGCCGGCATCAGACCCTGGCGACTTCGCGGACTTCGAAGGCCTCGATGACGTCGCCCTCCTTGACGTCCGTGTAGCCCTCGATTGTGATCCCGCACTCGTACCCGCTGTTGACCTCGGAAACGTCCTGCTTGAAGCGCCTCAGCGATCCGATCACACCCGTATAGATGACCCGGCCGTCCCGGATCAGGCGCGCCTTGGCATTGCGGGTAATCGACCCTTCGGTCACGTAGCTGCCGGCTACCATGCCGCGGGGTATCTTGAACAGCTCCCTGACCTCCGCGGAGCCGAGTACAACTTCCTCCTCAATCGGCGCTAGCAGGCCCCTGGTCGCCTTTTCCACGTCCTCGAGCAGCTGGTAGATGATCTCGTAGAGACGAACGTCCACGCCTTCCCTCTCGGCAAGCTGCCGGGCGGAGGCATCGGGGCGCACCTTGAACCCGACGACGATCGCTCCCGAGGCCATCGCCAGAGTGACGTCTCCCTCGTTGATCGCCCCGACGCTGCGCCGCAGCAGGTTGGTGCGCACCTGGGACTGATCCATCTTTGCGATCGACTCGGCGAGAGCCTCCAGCGAGCCCTGGGTGTCGGCCTTGACGATGAGATCCAGCTCCGGGATCTCTCCCTCTGCAGTCTGGGCGAGCAGGTCCTCCAGGGTCATCGACTTCGGTGCCGAGGCAAAACCCGCCCGGCGCTCGCGGCCCTCCCGCTCCTGGGCGAGGTGCTTGGCCTCGCGATCGTCGCCGACGACCTTGAAGTCATCTCCTGCCGCGGGCACCTTCGACCAGCCGGTGACCTGCACCGGCTGGGAGGGCCCGGCTGACTTCACGTGTTTGCCGGCCTCATCCACCATCGAACGCACGCGGCACCATGCGGAGCCACACACGATCGGCGATCCCACTTTTAGAGTTCCCCTCTGAACTATCAGGGTGGCGACGGCGCCGCGGCCTTTGTCCAGGTGGGCCTCGATGGCCACTCCCCTGGCGGCGCCGGTTTTGCTGGCCTTCAACTCCTGAAGGTCCGAAACCAGGTGGACCATCTCGAGAAGGTCATCGAGGTTGGTGCCCTGTTTCGCCGATACGTCGACGAAGACCGTGTCGCCGCCCCACTCCTCGGGGGTCAAGCCGAGCTCGGACATCTGCTGGCGGGCACGGGTCGGGTCCGCGTCGGGTTTGTCGATCTTGTTGACCGCCACGATGATCGGTACGCCCGCCGCCTTGGCGTGGTCGAGGGCCTCAACCGTTTGGGGCTGGACGCCGTCGTCGGCGGCAACCACCAGGATTGCGATGTCGGTTATCTGAGCCCCCCGGGCGCGCATCTGCGTGAACGCCTCGTGGCCCGGGGTGTCGATGAACGTCACGAGACCGCCCTTGGGGTCGTGGACCTGATAGGCGCCGATGGCCTGGGTGATACCGCCTGCTTCTAGAGAGAGCATCTCCTTCTTGCGGAATTGCTGGAGTATGGAGCTTTTCCCGTGGTCGACGTGGCCCATGACCGTAACTATCGGGGCCCGGGGCTCAAGCGTGGCCGGGTCCTCCGGCTCCTGCTCCTCCTCTTCCTCGGCCTCTTGAATTGCGGAAACAAGCTGCACGTCCACCCCGAGCTCCTGGGCAAGAAGTTCGACGGCATCGTCGGAAAGAGACTGGTTGATGGTTTTCATCTCGCCCATCGAAAGCAGCATCTTGATGATTTCGCCCGCCGGTTTATCGGTCCTGGCGGCAAACTCCTCCACGGTGACTCCGTGGGGTATCTGGATACCGGCTTTTTCAACCGCGGGAGCCGGGTTTGCGGGAGCCGGGGCCGGGTTAGGGGCCGCCGGGGCGGGTGGAGGCGCGGGAGCCGTGGCGGGAGTTGCCGCCGGAGCGGGTGGAGGGGCCGCGGGAGCCGTGGCGGGAGTTGCCGCCGGTACCGACGGCGCCGGTGCGGGGGCGCCATTGCCGCCCGCCCGCGGGGCGGCTTCGGGCTCCCCAGGGGGAGTTTTCACGGCGGCCTTGCCGTTCAAGGACTCACGGAGCGCCGAAGCCTGGTCATCGGCAAGCGTCGAAGAGTGACTCTTTACCGTGATGCCGAGACCGGCGAGCTTGTCTATGGCCTCTTTTGAGGAAAGCCCAAGTTCTTTTGCGATCTCATGTACACGGATTTTCGACATATATCCATCTCAATGTATCCC
>JBOGWH010000362.1:0-2072 GCA_050692975.1 Actinomycetota bacterium
GCCCTCGAGCAGGCTCGGCCCTCGAGCAGGCTCGGCCCTCGAGCAGGCTCGGCCCTCGAGCAGGCTCGGCCCTCGAGCAGGCCCGGCCCTCGAGCAGGCCCGGCCCTCGAGCAGGCTCGGCCCTCGAGCGGGCTCGGTCCGCGGGCGGGCTCGGTCCTCGAGCGGGCTCGGTCCTCGGGCGGGCCCGGGCCCGCGGTTCTTACGAGCGGGGGATCAACTCCAGGATCACGCCCTCGCGCAGCCAGCGGTCGATGTTCTCCTTGGTGGTGCCGCGCACCGACTGGCGTTTGGCGAGCAGCAGCGCGGCAACCTCCTCAAACTCGGCGCGGTTGCGGGCGTCGATGATGCGGACCTCGGCGTCGAATTCGGCAAGCATGGCATCCCGTCCCTTGCGCCGGAGCCCGACCTGGACGCTGCGCAGCTGGGTCGCCCCTGGAATGGTCTGCTCCGGCTCGCCCGACAGGACGAACAGCCGCTTGTCCTTGGTGTACAGGTACCAGCAGGGCACCGGCCGCGTGCCGTTGTCGGGGGTGATCCAAAGGATATCGGCCTTCTTCAGCCCTTCGTCGATGGCGGCGTCGACGGGCATCGCGGCGATACTGATCCTCCCCTCATCCCAGCCGACTGAAGGCGCCGGCCGGTAGTTGTAGTCCGCCCAAACGCCGTCGACCGCCCGCAGGCAGTAAAAGTCGTGATAGTTGAAAAACTCATCGACGGCCTCAATGGGGCTGTCGAAGTCCTCGTAGCGGATGACTTCCTCGTCGGGGGCCAGGCCTTGCTCGACCCAGCTTTGCCTGGTTGAACGGGCAATTTCCAGGGCCTGGGAGGAAGTGACCTTGTCCTCCGGCCGTTCTCCGCCGCTTCCCCGGGTCTTGTGCGGGTTCTTGCGGAAGCACAGCACCCAGGACGGCTGGGTGGTTGAGATATATCCCTCGGACCAGAACTCGCCGTCGGTCTGGCGGGCCACCAGCACCAGCGTCTGATCGGGATACATCAAGCGGTAACCGGTCCAGTGAGCCTTGAAGGTCCTTGCGATGCTCGGAGCCAGCGCAATGTCCAGAGTGCCCGCCCCGCCGGATCCATGGCCGATGGCGTAGTCGGAGATGCGGCGTGCCAGGCGGTCCTTTATGTCTTCGAGGGTCAGTTCGACGGTTGCCACGAGGGCAGATTATACGAACAGGTGGCGCGCCATCTCACGCAGGGTGTTCAAATCCACCACCTCGTGGGTAAGATGTGGGATCCGCGCCCACAGCTCCGGTTCGATTTCATGCTCGAGACGCTGCAACGCCCCTTCTTCGGCCTTTCGCAGCGTGCTGAGCCTTTCCGCGATTTCTACCGCAGCCTGCAGCACGGGCGGAGCGCCGGCGGTCAGCCTCGGTGGGTCGCAGGCCGGATGAACCCGGTTGACGATCAGTGCCCGGAAGGGCAGCTCGAAGTCGTTGAGCGTGGAAGCAAAGGCCAGCGCGTCGGCGACCGCGTGTTCGGCGGGGGAGGTGACCACCACGAAAGAAGTGGATTGCTCCCGCAGCAGTTCGTTGACTTCTCTTGCCCGCTGCTTGAAGCCCTCGTACATCCCCTCGAAATTGGCGAAGAATTCCGCGGTGTCCTCCAGGACCTCGGCTCCGATTATGCGCCTGAGAATCTTTAGCGACTGCACGGCCGCGACGTTGGCTATGCGGAAGAGTCCCTTTCCCCCGCCCACAACCGGTAGCAGGAACCACTTGAGCAGCCGGCCTTCAAGAAACGACGACATCCGCTGCGGGGCCTCCAGGAAATCCAGGGCGTTGGGGGTCGGGGGCGTGTCGATCACGATCAGGTCGTAGCGATCCTGCGAATCGAGTTCGTACAAAGCCTCCATAGCCATGTACTCGTGCGTTCCGGAAAGGGCCCCCGTTATCGCCTGGTAGAAGCGGTTGCCGATGATGGCCTCTGCCCGGCCCGGGTCCTTGGCGATCTTTTGAACGAGGTCGTCGAAGGTGGTCTTCGTGTCCAGCATCATGGCCTGCAGGAAGACGGGCTCAAGCCCGGCTTTGCGGAACTGGGCGGCGGGCACTCTGACGGGGCGGCTGGAG
>JBOGWH010000363.1:0-1952 GCA_050692975.1 Actinomycetota bacterium
GGCTGTCGCTGAGCCTGGGAGTTCTGGTCAAGGACCCGGCATCGGGTGAACAGCGCTTCGCCAGAGTAAAAATCCCAGAAGGACTCCCGAGATTCTTGCCCGCCGGAACCCGCGGTGTGGCGGTACCCATCGAGGATGTGATCGCCTGGTTTCTCGGGCGGTTGTTTCCGGAAATGGAAATCGTCGAGACCGCCGTATTCCGGGTTACCCGCGACGCCGATTTTGAGGTTTCCGACGAGGCGGACGATCTTCTCGAGGCGGTAAGAGGCGAGCTTCGTCGCAGGCGTTTTGGAGAAGTCGTCCGCCTGGAGGTCTCCGAAGAAATGTCTGAATCGATGCTAGACCAGATCCAAGCCGGGGTTGGCGCAGCCGACAGCCTGGTTTACACGATAGACGGCCGCCTCGACCTTGCCGACCTCAGCCAGCTGGCTTCTTTCGAGCGCCCCGAGCACCGTTACGGACCCTGGATAGCCCCGCCCCAGGCCCGCCTTTCCGGCGCGGCCGAGTCGGGGATCTTCTCGGAAATAAGAAGGGGTGACGTTGCGATTCATCTCCCCTACGAGCCATTCACCTCGACCGTGGAGGCCTTCGTAAAGCAGGCCTCCAAGGACGTCCATTCGATCGCCCTGAAGGCCACGGTGTATCGCACTAGCGACGAGTCGCCGCTGGTGCCGGCACTGATAGAGGCGGCCGAGGATGGAAAACAGAGTGTCTGCTTGGTGGAACTCAAGGCACAGTTCGACGAGCATCGCAACATAACCTGGTCCCGGCGCCTCGACCAGGCCGGCGTCCACGTGGTTTACGGCTTTCCTCATCTAAAAATTCACGCCAAGGCGGTGCTCGTGGTGCGGCGGGAGGGCGGCCATCTCAGGCGCTACGTCCACATAGGCACCGGGAATTACAACTCCGATACCGCAAGGCTCTACGAGGATCTCGGGCTTCTCACCGATGACGAGGACATAACCGCCGACATCGCCGATCTGTTCAACTACGTCACGGGATTCGGCAGCCCGAGGTCGTTCCGCAAGATTCTCGTGGCGCCGTTCGGGCTCAGGAACCGATTGATTGAAGAGATCCGGGCGGCTGCTGGGGGCGGGAAAAAAGGCCGGATATTTCTAAAGGTCAACGGCCTGACCGACCCCGCCATTATCGAGGAGCTTTACCGTGCCTCCGCCGCAGGCACCAGGGTCCAGATAGTCGCCCGAAGCATTTGTACTCTTAAGCCGAAGGTACCCGGACTCAGCGACAACATCGAGGTGTACAGCATCCTGGGCAGGTTCCTGGAACACAGCCGGTTGTTCATCTTCGACTCGGGAAAAAAGTCGACCTTTTTCATGGGCAGTGCCGACCTGATGCCCCGGAATCTCGACCAGAGGATCGAAGTGGTGGTTCCCGTCGAGGATCCGAAGGTTCAACAGGATCTCGAAGCCTTCTCGGAGATGTGGCTGAGCGACCGGGCGCATTGCTGGGAGCTCGGCCCGACCGGGACCTGGAAGCGGCTTGCCCCTGCGAAGGACCAGCACGGCATATCGAGTCAGGAGCTCATGATGCGCCGGGCTAGAACCCGCGCGGCCCGGCGCTCGCCGGCAAAACGCAGACGCTTGACCCCGCGCCCGCCAGCCCGGTAAAAATCGGCCCGGATCACCCGGGGACGCTGCGCGGGGAGATTTCTCGGGATAAGCGTCGATTTTGATCTGGCTTTGGTTCCCCCCCCTGGATTTAGCGTGTTTCGTGACGATCCCGGAGAGCGTTTCCGATGCGTTGAGCGCTTCTAGAGCTTTAACTTGACAACGTAGCTATCAACTTTTACTATTCTTACAGACTCATCAAGAAGTCTCGGGAGATATCAAAAACGAAAGGACTTAGCCAATGCCAAAGGCAGTAGGAATCGATCTGGGGACGACCAACTCGGTAGTCAGTGTTCTCGAGGGTGGCGATCCGGTCGTCATTCC
>JBOGWH010000364.1:0-1842 GCA_050692975.1 Actinomycetota bacterium
GGAAGAGCGCGAGCTGCCGGTGGACGAGCTGAAATCCATGATCCTGCAGGCCGGGAAGGAAACTTACGGCGATGCCCTGGTGGAGGCGACGCTGCATCCCTACATGTGGGCGAGCAAGGTGCACTACTACCTGCCCGATCTGGCCTTCTATAACTGGCCGTACACCTTCGGCATGCTCTTCTCGCTGGCCCTGTACCGCAAATTCAGCGACGACCCGGGGGGATTCGTGCCCGAATACGACCGGCTTCTGGCCGACACCGGAGTCGCAACCCCCGCCGACCTTGCCGCCCGTTTCGGCCTGGACGTCCGCTCGGAGGCATTCTGGCGCTCAAGCCTGGACGTGATCAGGCAGCGGATCACGGAGTTCGAAGCGGCGGCGGCCCTGCCGGCCCAGGTGCAGGGCTAACCAGGACCCCTCTCAGGCGTGCCCGTACAAGCGGGAAAAACCTTGACAGGGGGCCTGTTTCGGCGTATCTTTGCGCCCGGAATTGAATAAATTCGTGTCTGGCTAAGCACGGCTTGAGCGTCGCGGGGTCCCTGTTGACGCGCTTTTGTGCGCCGTGCTATTCTTTTTCTCTAAAATACTCCCCCGTTCGGCGATGTGGCGCGCCCGGGGGGATTTCGCGACAGAAAACCGGAGTATCAAGAAGGAGCCCTGCTTGCCGAGCACCCCAGCTTTGCGTGACCGTGTTTCATTTGCCCGTTTTCCGGAGATTCAAGCCCTTCCCGAGCTGATCGCCGTACAAAGAGATTCATTCAACTGGTTTCTGCAGGAAGGCCTCAAAGAGACCTTTAGAGACATTTCCCCGATCGAAGACTTCACCGGCAACCTCCAGCTGGAGTTCGGCGAATATCGCTTCGAAGGGCCCAAGGCTACCGTGTCGGAGTGCCGCGAAAAGGACATGACCTATTCGGCATCCCTTTTCGTGACCTGCCGCTTCATGAACCGGGAGACCGGCGAGATCAAGGAGCAGACGGTCTTCATGGGCGACTTCCCGATGATGACCGACAAGGGAACCTTCGTCATCAACGGCACCGAGCGGGTTGTCGTTTCCCAGCTCGTGCGATCCCCCGGTGTCTACTTCGACCGGTCGCTGGACAAGACTTCCGACCGCGAGATCTTCGCCGTTAAGATCATCCCGGCCCGAGGCGCCTGGCTGGAGTTCGAAACCGACAAAAAGGACCTGCTTGCGGTCCGTATCGACCGCAAGCGCAAGCAACACGTCTCGGTGTTCCTGAAGGCAATGGGGCTTACCGCCGAAGAGATCGCAGACCTGTTCGACTTCGACTCGATGCGGGCGACGCTCGAGAAGGACCACATCGAGAGCGAAGACGACGCCCTGATGGACATCTACCGCAAGCTGAGGCCGGGTGAGCCGCCGACTCCGGACTCGGCTCGCACGCTGCTCGACAACCTTTTCTTCAACTGGAAGCGCTACGACATGGCAAAAGTCGGCCGCTACAAGGTCGACAAGAAGCTGGGAGAGCTCGATCCCAAGTTCGAGGCCGTTCTGAAGCGCATCCACGGAACGCTTTCCGAAAAAGACAAGCCGGGCAAGGAGCCCTTCGAGCAGCCGCGCTGGAAGACGTTCGGCCGAATCCTAAAGGACGAAACAGGCTTCAGAACCCCCACCTACAAATCGGTGCTCACCTACGAGGACATCCTTAAGACGGTCGACTACCTGGCGCGCCTGCATGCGGGCGAGGAGGGGTACGAGGTCGACGACATCGACCACTTCGGCAACCGCCGGATCCGCTCGGTCGGCGAGCTGATCCAAAACCAGGTCCGCATCGGTCTGTCGAGGATGGAGGGGGTGGTGCGCGAGCGCATGACCACCCAGG
>JBOGWH010000365.1:0-10406 GCA_050692975.1 Actinomycetota bacterium
GCCCTGGCCCGCGCCCTGGCGCCGGAGCCTGCCCTGCTGTTGCTCGACGAACCGCTCAGCCACCTGGAACGGCAGTTGCGGGCCCATCTGGCCGACGAGATGGTGGCGATCGTCCGCTCCAGCGGCGCGGGCGCGCTGTGGGTCACCCATGATCAGGAAGAAGGTCTGAGCGTGGCAGACCGGGTTGCGGTGATGGAGGCGGGGCGCCTGCGGCAGGTGGATGCCCCGGAGCACCTGTGGCGCAATCCCGCCGATGCCTCGGTCGCGGGGTTCATCGGCGCCGGCGAAATTCTTTCCGCGACGGTTCGAGATGGGCGGGCTGCCACCGTGCTGGGCCCGGTCGCGGCCCCCGGCCACGCCGAAGGCTGCGAGGTCAAGGTCCTGGTTCGCCCCGAGGATGTTTCGATCGGCGGCGAGGGTACGGCCGCGGAGGTGATTCGCCGCGGCTTCATCGGCGGCGACACCGTCTACTACCTGCGGCTTCAGGACGGCGGCCACGTTCGAAGCCGCGAGCGGGGCGGGGTGAAATACGAAAGTGGCGCGCAGGTGCGGGTGCAGCTAAACGGGTCGTCTCTTACCGTGTTTTCTGAGTGAAGCCCCGGCCCGAATATTCCCAGGCAGTAGAAGCCTGACTGGGCTTGCGGACCCGGCGGGGTTCACAGTCCGATGAACCGGCGTTCAACAGGCGATAAAGGCCGACCCCTTCAGCTGCCCCCAGCCGCCCGAGTGCAGTGGGCTGGGGGTTATCTTTTTACCGTCGGAGCTCAAAAGCCCGATGGTCCCCACCTCGCTGACTACCAGAGCTTTTCCGCTGTCGTTGAGGAAGTCCGTGGGAGGAAGCATGATGATTTGGTTGGTTGTGAAGGCCGCGGCAAAGAACCCTCCCCGGGTCCCCGGGAGGGCGCAGGGTCTGGGGGGGATGAAGTACACGCCCTCCGCCCGCGGCCAGTTGGCTGCCACAGATACCTTTCCTTGGGGAGACACCGCATAGATCGTATTGTTGGCCTCCGAGGCGGCAAGGATATGGCCCCCGTAAGGTCTGAGCTTTCGGGGTGCAACTGCGATGTTTTCGGTGATGTAGTCGGCAACTTTGTCCTTAGGCGTCTGCAGCCGCGAGACGATCATCGTCGCTTTACCGCCGGCGTCTATTCGCCAGATCTTGCCTTCTCGGGCCGAGACGATTAGTTGGTAGCCGAAGGAGCCCACCCGGTCGAAGTGAATTCCCCCTCCGTGAATAGAATCTCCGGTCGGAAGGGTGGTGAAGGTTGAGATCTGCTTGCCCTCGGGGGAGATCTGCAGAATGCGCCCGCCCTGCTCTACGTAGACCTGTCCGGGTGGAAACCCTGCGAGTCCGTGGGAAACTGCGATGTAGTCCTCGCTGCAACCCGGGGGTCTGCCTTCCTGGGGCAGGGTGGCGAAGACCGACCGGGCTCCCGTCGCGTCAAGGGCGGCTATTTCGCGGGGGTTTTCGCAGTAGCTGGTTACCAGCAGGCGGTCGCCCGCGGCGGCCAGGCCGATCGGCTCGTAGATCAAGGCAAAACCCACCGGAGGAGGGGCCGAGGTCGGTTTCCGCACAACCGATGCCGCCCAGATTCCCCCGGCAAGCAGCAGCACCGCGACGGGCAGCGCCGTCTTTTTTCTCATGGACGTAATTGTCCAGGGTAGAGCCGCTCCGTGTGCGGGGACGCACGAGAGGCTATGTCCCCGGCAAGGGGTGGGGCAGCTTCTCGCCTGCAGGGGATCGCCCGACCTTGCTCGGGGTCGACGAATCGGCTTGTTTGTGGAGGCAGACTAAATGGGCGTCCGCGCGGCTTAACATGCGGCGGCTCCTAACCATTCAGGAATAACTCGGCAAGCTCACTCCTGAGGACTTTGCCGGTGGAAGTACGAGGGATGACGCCGACGATCGCCAGGCGGCGGGGGGCAATTCGGCGAGAGGCCCGGGCGCCGACGAAATCTCGCAGGTCGCCCAGATCCGGGGGGGACCCGTGCGGGACCACCGCCGCCGCGACCACCTGTCCCCACTTCTCATCCGGCAGACCGATCACGGCGCACTGAGCGATGCGGGGATGCTGCATGAGGATCTGTTCGACCTCCGCGGCATCGATGTTCTCGCCGCCCGAGATAATCAGATCGTCGAGGCGGCCGAGAACCTCCAGCCGGCCATCCCGCAGAGCCCCCCGGTCTCCGGTGTGCAGCCACCCTCCGCGCAGCTTTTCGGCAGTCAGGAAGGGATCTAGCCGGTATCCGTCCATGAGCACCGCGCCCCGGATCAAAACCTCTTCGGATTCGCCGATCTCGACCTCAACACCATCCAGCGGCCTCCCGTCGTAGACGCAGCCTCCGCAGGTCTCGGTCATCCCGTAGCCGTTGACCAGCCGGATCCCCGCCTCGGCCGCCCGCCGCGCCAGATCATCGGAAAGCCCGGCCCCCCCAACCCGCACCGCGGTGTAACGGGCCAGGTCCGCTCCGGCATCGATCAGTTTTTGCAGTGCAGTGGGCACCAGGGCGATGAGGCTCGTTTCTTTCTCGGCGGCCACCGCCTCGGTATCGAAGCGATCGTGGACCACGGGCTGCGACCCGCACAGTTCCGAACGCACCAGCATCATCAGCCCGGCAATGTGGTGGACCGGCAGGCAGACCAGCCATCTTTCATCCGCCCGGTACCCGATCCTTTTCATTCCCGCCCGGGCGGAATGTTCAACCGCTGCCCGGCTCAGCACCGCCGCTTTCGGCACCCCGGAACTGCCCGAGGTGGCAACAACCCACGCCGTTCCCGATTCCACGGGTTTCCCGGGAAGAGATGTTTCACCCGCGGCGTCTATAAGAAGGGAGGGCCGGAGCCGCTCCAGCAGAGCGCGGCGGCCCGGCCCGGCAAGCGATGGGTCGACCGGCAAAACCGCGTCGCCGGAATCCCAGAGTCGCCGGAATTCTTCCAAGAAGGCCTGCCCCGAAAGGGCGACGGCCACCAGATCGGGCATATGCTGATACCGTATTCGATTGTTGAAGTGATTACTCAGGAGTAATCAATGGAATCCAGCGCGATTGCCTGGCAGCCCGGCCGTGAGTACACCGACATCGTCTACGAGACCTGCGACGGGATCGCAAAGATGACGATCAACCGCCCCGAGGTTCGCAACGCTTTTCGCCCCAAAACCGTCTCCGAGCTGGCAAGAGCTTTTGATGAGGCCCGCGATGATCCGGACATAGGGGTGGTCATCCTGACCGGAGCCGGAGACCTCGCCTTCTGTTCGGGCGGCGATCAGAAAATCCGCGGCGACGACGGGTATGTGGACGAAGGGGGAATGGGCCGTCTCAACGTGCTGGACCTTCAGGTTCAGATACGCCGTCTGCCCAAGCCGGTCATTGCGATGGTCGCCGGGTATGCAATCGGCGGGGGACACGTCCTGCACATCGTCTGCGACCTGACGATCGCGGCGGACAATGCCCGCTTCGGGCAGACCGGGCCGCGGGTCGGTTCTTTTGACGGCGGCTACGGTGCAGGGCTGCTCGCCAGGACGGTCGGGCTGAAAAAGGCCAAGGAGATCTGGTTTCTGTGTGAGCAGTACGACGCCCAGGAGGCGCTCGGGATGGGCCTGGTCAACAAGGTCGTGCCGCTTGCCGAGCTCGAAGCGACAACCGTGCGGTGGGCCCGGCGCATTCTCGAAATGAGCCCTCTGGCACTGCGCCTGCTCAAGGCCGGGTTCAATGCCGATACCGACGGCCTTGCCGGCATCCAGCAACTGGCAGGCGATGCCACGCTGCTTTACTACATGAGCGAGGAGGCCCAGGAAGGCCGCGATGCCTGGCGCGAAAAACGGTCTCCCCGCTTCGACAGGTTCCCCAAGAGGCCGTGAATCCCGTGGACTCTGCGTGTCCTGGGTAGTCTGGGCGGAGGCCGCGCGCCCCAGGACTTTAGGGGCGTCGGTCGTCCCGGTCGTCGTCGGCGCTGCATCCACGGGCACCCTCGACCCCCTTCGCTTCGCCGGGACCCTGGTCGTCGCTCTCGCATTTCAGGTCGGCGTCAACTACGCCAACGATTATTTCGATGCGGTGAAGGGCGTGGACACGCCGGAGCGCCGCGGGCCGCGCCGGCTGGTGGCGGCCAGCGTCGTGCAGCCCCGGCAGATGAAGCGGGCCGCATTCGCGGCCTTTGCGGTTGCCGTCGCGGCCGGATCGTGGTTGGTGCTCGTCGCCGGGTGGGCGCTGCTGGTCCTCGGCGCCGCCAGCCTGATCGCGGCGCTTGCCTACAGCGGGGGGCCCAGGCCGTACGGCTCCGCGGCCCTGGGGGAACTGTTCGTCTTCGTCTTCTTCGGTGTCGTGGCGACGGTGGGATCGGCCTACGTTCAGGTCGAGAAGTTCAGCGCGCTGGCGCTGATGGCATCGATCCCGGTCGGGCTGCTGGCGGTTTCGCTGCTGATAGCGAACAACGTGCGGGACATCGACACCGATAAGACGACCGGGAAGCGAACATTGCCGGTAAAGATCGGCGCCAAGCGCAGCCGGCGCCTCTTCCGGTTGTGCATCTTTCTGTCGTACGTTTGGGTCCCGGTGGTGGCGCTGTCGGGAGGGGGGCTGCCGCCCCTTCTCGCGCTGGTCTCCTCCCCGGCCGCGGCGGCGCCTCTGAAGGACATCGCCTCGGAAGATCCCGACGGCCTCATTGAGGCGCTGGCGGGGGCGGCACGATTGCAGATTGTCTTCGGCCTCCTGCTGGCGGGAGGCCTTTGGCTCGGCACGGCCAAGTGACGGGGCGTGCAACGTTGGAAACCTACGGTTTCTCGATCCCCCTCAAGTACCCTTTGCGGGGAGTTACCGAAAGCCGGGGGATCCTCGTGTCGGGTCCGGCCGGATGGGGAGAGTACTCGCCCGTACCCGGCTATTCCGGCGGAAAGCAGCAGGCCTGCTGGCGGGCGGCAGTGGCAATTGCGAGCGAGGAGAAACCGGCGCCGGTGCGCGACGGAGTCGCGATCGCAGTGCTGGTGCCCGAGGTCTCGGCCGAGCGGGCGGCCGAGATCGTTCGGAGCTCAGGATGCGACTGCGCCAAGGTGAAAGTGGCCGCAGGGGACGACGATGCAAGGGTCGAGGCGGTGCGGGACGCGCTCGGCCCATCGGGAAAGTTGCGCATCGACGCCAACGCCCGGTGGAGCGTGGATGAGGCGGCCCGCCGGATAAGGACCCTGTCCAGGTACGACCTCGAATTTGCCGAACAGCCGGTGGCAACCGTCGAGGAAATGGCAAGGCTGCGCTGTATGGTCGACGTCCCGCTTGCCGCCGACGAGCTGGTGGACGGGCCGGAGGCCGCAAGGTCGATCGCGCTGCACGGAGCCGCCGACGCTCTGGTCCTAAAGGTGCAGCACCTGGGCGGGGTCCGGGGCGCCCTCGTGACCGCGGAAGCGGGCGGTCTTCCGGCACTTGTGTCTTCACTGATGGAGACCTCCGTCGGCATCGCCGCCGGGCTGTTGCTGGCCTGCTGCTTGCCTGAGCTTTCTTATGCCTGTGGGCTGGGAACGTCGGCGCTTCTGGAGTCGGACCTGGTTGCCGACCCACTGGGCACCCGGCACGGTTTTCTCCGGCTGCGGGACGTCACGCCCGACACGGCGCTTCTGGAGCGCTACTCGGCGGAAGTACCGCTCCCCTGAGCAGCGTGAAGGCTTCGAACGCCGGCCGAGCCCTGGCCCTGTGCATGGTGGATGAGATGGCCCGTTGCGGAGTCCGCCACGCATGCCTCAGCCCGGGCTCCCGGTCCACGCCGATGGCCCTGGCTCTGGCGGAGAATGAAGCCATCGCGCTGCACGTGTCGATCGATGAACGTTCCGCTTCGTTTCTGGCTCTGGGTATCGCCAAACAGTCCGGGCGGCCGGTGGCCGTGCTGACCACTTCGGGTACCGCGGCGGCGAACTGCCTGCCGGCCGTGATCGAGGCTCACCACTCGGCGGTGCCCCTTTTGATGCTCACCGCCGATCGCCCTCCAGAGCTTCGCGACACCGGCGCCGGCCAGACGATCGATCAGATCAAACTCTACGGAGACTACGTGAGATGGTTCGTCGAGGTCGGGGTGGCCGAGCCGCGCGAAACCTCCGTGCCCTACTGGAGGTCGGTTGCGTCGAGGGCATGCAACACCGCCGCCGGGTCCCCGGGGCCGGTCCACCTCAACCTTGCGTTTCGGGATCCCCTGACCGATGCTCCCGACGAGGCCGGTTTTTCTTTTCCCCTCCAGGGGCGGCCCGGGGGCAGGCCGTGGACCACGGCAGACTCGCTCCGGCAACTGCCCGGCGAGGCGGTGCTGGACGAGGTGGCCGGCGAAATTTTCGAGGCTTCGCGGGGCCTGCTCGTGGCGGGGACCGGCGACTACGAGGGGGCGGCCGTTTCGAGGTTTGCCGAGGCGGCGGGGTGGCCGCTGCTTGCGGAAGCGACCTCCAACGCCCGGTTCGGCGCAAACGCCATCACCACCTACGACGCCATTTTGAGATCGACCGGAGAGAATCTTCGCCCCGATCGGGTCCTGATCGCCGGGTCGCCGGGGCTCTCGAAGCAGCTGTCCCCGCTCCTCGACCCTTCGGTGCCCCAGATCCGAATCGATCCCTACGGGATGTGGCACGATGCCGCCCGCAGCGCCTCGCGTTTCATCCGGGCCGATCCCCCCGCCCTACTGGAGCAACTTGCCAAGAGGGTTTCGCAGAAATCCCGGAACGAGTGGCTGGGGCGGTGGCTTTCCGCCGAGCGAAAGGCCCGGACCGCGATTGATTCCGTCCTGGATGCATGGGAGCACCCCAGCGAACCCGCGACCGCTCGGGATCTCGCGGCGTGCCTGCCCGGGGGATCGAATCTGGTTGTGGCCTCCAGCATGCCGGTGCGGGATCTTGACTGGTTCATGGCCCCCCGGCAGGACATCCGCGTCATGGCCAACCGGGGGGCCAACGGGATCGATGGGTTCGTGTCCACGATTCTGGGGGCTGCGCTTTCCTCCGATAGGTTCACGTGCGGGCTGCTGGGGGACCTGGCTCTTCTGCACGATCAAAACGGGCTCCTGCAGGCTTCGATGCAAGACGTCAATGCATGTCTCGTCGTTATCAACAACGACGGCGGAGGGATTTTTTCGTTTCTTCCCCAGGCTGAGGACGCGCACCATTTCGAAAGGCTCTTCGGCACCCCCCACGGCCGGAATTTCGAAAAGCTGGCGGCGTTCTACGGGTGCGCTTACCGCAGGATCGCGCGAGCCGCAGATCTGCAATCAGCCGTCGCCGAAGCCCACGGCGCCGGCGGCGTCACCCTGGTTGAAGTTCCGACCGACCGGGCCTCCAACGTACGAGCCCACCGGGATATCTGGGATGCTGTGAAGGGATCGCTGGAAGCTCGGCTCTTTTCATAGCGGCCCGGCCCCCAGCGCCGACACCATCGCCTGAAGCTTCAGTTCCGTTTCCTCGAATTCCTCCTCGGCGCTCGAGCCCTCCACGATTCCGGCGCCGGCATAGACCAGCGGCGGATCAACCGATAGGTCGGCGCACCGCAGCGCGATTGCCCATTCCCCGTCCCCCTGGCGATCCATCCATCCAACCGGTCCCGCGTAACGGCCTCGGTCGAAGCCTTCGACCGAGCGGATCAGGTTTAACGCGCCCGCCCTCGGAGTCCCGCAAACGGCCGCCGTCGGGTGCAACATCCCCGCCAGCTGGAGGCTGCTCGGCGTGCCCTCAAGGCGCCCCTGCACTTTGGTGCTCAGATGCTGGAGGTTTTCCAGCAGGAGCAGGGAGGGCTCCGCCTCGGCTTCCAGTTCCGCGCAGCAGGGCCGCAGGGCGTCGATAACGCTTTCGACGGTGAGCCGATGCTCGAGGCGATTTTTCTCCGACGCCCATAACTGCCGCCCGATCTCCTCGTCCGCCTGCTCATCGGCTCCCCGCGGGGCGGAGCCGGCGATGGGGATCGAGTCGACAACATTGCCGACGCGCCGGACCAAGAGTTCCGGACTGGCTCCCACAAGGCCCCGGCAGGCGAAGGTAAAACAACCGGGGTATCTCACGGCGAGCCGGCGCAGCACCTCGGGCCGGTCGGCGCCTGCTGCAGCCCTGATGGCCCTTGCCAGCACGACCTTTTGAACCCGGCCTTGCTTGATCTGCTCGTAAACCCGCTCGAATCGCGAGATCCAATCCTCGAGGCCGCCTTGCGCGCCGGGCGGGGGGACCGACGAAGGGTCAAAGGCCGGTGACCCAGCGCAATCGATCCGCGTCTCCCATGCCGCGCTCTCCGAGGCGCCGTACACGACGGAGGGAACCAGCACCACCGATCCCGGGCGATTCTCGTCGAACGTCCAGCTCCCGAAGCACAGCGGCCCGGTGCCCGGCTCGTCAACTTCGTCGGCGACGTCCGCCCGGGCGAAGTGCGCGCGGAACCCGGATTCGGCGCGGCCGAATCTCCCCGGCCCGGTACCGGTGTCGATTCGAACAAACGGCCCGGTGCCGACCAGGCTGACCCCGCTCGACAGCCACACCACCGAGTCGGATGCGGCGGCAACGCCGAGCAGGTCCGGTGCTTCCTCGAGCCGCCGGGTGACGATGGAGACCTGCAGACCGGCCCTCTAGCTTCTCGTGCCGGTGATGAGCTGGGCCGCCCCGAGACCGAACGGCCGGCGGGACACATCGGGGAAGCCCCGCTGCGCGAACATCCGGAGCAGTTCGGCCGGATCAGGCAGGTAGGCGGAGGACTTCGGCAGATACGAATAGGCCTCGCGGTCGGAGATAAGGCCGCCGATCAACGGCACCATCCGGTGAAAATAAAGCCGGTGCCCGGCCCGCAGTAAGGCGTTGTCCGGCTGGGCGGTCTCGAGAACCGCAAGCCGTCCGCCCGGACGCAGCACCCTCGCCAGTTCTTCGATGAGCCTGCCGAGGTCGGCCACGTTGCGCAGAGCGAAGCCGCAGGTGACGCCGTCGGCGGCGCCGCCGGAAACGGGTAGTGCCAGGGCGTCGGCGAGAACCAGCGGCGCCGCCGTTTTGGCATGGGCGAGCATTCCCTCGGAGATATCGAAGCCGATTGCCCGGTAGCGCGATTTGGCAAGCTGCCGGCACAGGTCTCCTGTTCCACAAGCGACGTCAAGCACCAGCGAACCGGGCTTCAGGCCGAGAGAATTCACCGTGGCCGTGCGCCATCCGCGATCCATGCCCAGCGTCATAACCCGGTTGACCAGGTCGTAACGCGCGGAGATCGAGTCGAACATCCGCGTAACCGCGAGGACTTTCTGCCGTCCTTCCGGCAGGCCGGATGCCGGCCGCCTTAAACCGGCCAAGTAGGCTCTAGTCGCTTCTCGGCCTCGTTGCGAACGGCAACCTTTTCGGGTTCGGCGCCGACCTTTTCGATTCTGGCCTGTGCGGTTGCCAGCAGGACGCGGCGGAAGTGGTGGGCGACGAGGGCCACGGTGGCCGGAAGCAGCTTCCGGAAGGCCTCCACCAGCTGCTGCGCCGCGTCTTCATCGGAAACGGCCGAATCCCGGATCGGCTCCCTCACGTATTCATCGAAAAGCTCCACGGCCTTTTCGGCGGTCCTGCGGGCCCCCGTGTCGTAGCCGCGGGCAAGCGCCAGCAACTCGCTCAACGGAAGTCCCGTTTCCAGAAGGGCCATCCCGGCGGAAGCCGCCGCGGCATCCGCCTCGGTGTAGCGAGGTTCCCCGTTTCGAATTCGGGGAACGAGAAGGTTTTCCCGTTCGATCGCCTGGAGCAATGCCGGCGACACGCCGATGCGTTCGGCCAGCTCCTCCAGGGTCAGGAACTCCTCGGCCTCGGTGGCCTCACCTGGAACCGGACCGACCAGAGCTTCAATCAGGGCCTCATCTGCAGTGTCGAGTTCTCCGTCCAGCAGACGGCGGATCGAGGCCAAAGTAAAGCCCTTCTTCTTGAGGTCCCTGATTCTCCTGAGCCGGTCGAGATGATCCTGGTCGTACCAGGCGACCCTTCCCCGTCTTTCGGGAGGCGGCAGCAGCGCTTTGGTCTGGTAGAAGCGGATGGTGTCGACGCTCAGCCCGCATCGGGCCGCCAGCTCGTCGACTCGGTACCTCATGAGCATCCACTCTACGAGTGAACCCTCAAAACGTCGAATCGCTCGCTCGGCCGGTCGCCCTGGTTTCGCCGACGCCCCCTAAGGGTAGATATCAGTTCGTCACCTCTACCTAACTAGAGAGAGAAAGGGGATAGAGATGCCGGTATACAGAGAAGAGCCAGTTGTGGAGCGCCCCGTCGTGGATTCCGCTCCGGGCGACGGTGGACTCACCGGTTACGCGTTTGTGAAGTACGCATTCATCCTGGCGATCACGATCGTCGTTTTGTACTTCATAGCAAGGTATCTGCTGCCAAGCTTCGGCGCATAGCAAAGCTTCACTTCCTCGAACTCGACGGGGCCCCGACCGCAAGGCGGGGCCCCGTCGC
>JBOGWH010000366.1:0-11180 GCA_050692975.1 Actinomycetota bacterium
GCGAAAGGCTGCGGCAGCAACTGTAGCGTGCGGTGGCCACTGAGAAGGCAGACCTGGACAGAATTTCCGGAATGACGGCCGGGGAAGCCAAGCAGCAGGTAATCGCCCAGATCGAAAACGACGCCAAGCGCGAGGCGATGACGGTGGTCAGGGAAATCGAAGCGAAAGCCCGCGAGGAAGCAGAACGGCGTGCCAGGAAGATTGTGGCAATCGCCATCCAGCGTGTGGCCGGGGAGGAAACCTCCGAGAACGCCATCTCGGTGGTGACTCTTCCCAACGACGAGATGAAGGGCCGCATCATCGGCCGGGAGGGCCGCAACATCCGGGCCTTCGAGGCCGCCACCGGCACCAACATATTGATCGACGACACCCCCGAGTCGGTCGTGGTCTCCTGCTTCAACCCGATCAGGCGGGAAATAGCGCGCATGACCCTGGAAAAGCTGATCGGCGACGGACGCATCCAGCCGGCGAGGATTGAGGAGATGTATCAAAAATCCGCCGCCGAGGTGGAGCGCTCCATCAAAGAGGCCGGGGAGTGGGCGTTGCTCGAGACGGGAATCACCGACATGCACCCTGAGATGGTCAAGGTGCTCGGCCGGCTGAATTACCGGACCTCGTACGGCCAGAATGTGCTCAAGCACCTGGTCGAGGCGGCGCATATTGCCGGGGTCATAGCGGCCGAACTGGGGACCGATATCGCCCTGGCCAAACGCTGCACCCTTTTGCACGACATCGGAAAGGCGATCACCCACGAGGTCGAGGGCTCGCACGCATTGATCGGGGCAGAGCTCGCGCGGCGTCTGAAGGAGGCGCCGGCGGTAGTGCACGCCATCGAGGCCCACCACGGGGAGGTCGAGCAGAGGACGATCGAGGCGGTCATCACCCAGACCGCCGACGCGATCTCCAGCGCCCGGCCGGGAGCCCGCCGCGAGACTCTGGAGACCTACGTCAAGCGTCTGGAGCGCCTGGAGTCGCTGGCTGAGTCCTTCCCGGGCGTCGAAAAGTGCTACGCGATGCAGGCCGGCCGCGAGGTGCGGATAATGGTTCGCTCCGACCAGGTCGACGACCTCCAGGCGGAAGTCATGGCGCGCGACGTGGCAAAACGGATCGAGGAGGAGCTTCAGTACCCCGGCCAGATCAAGGTGATGGTGATCAGGGAACTGAGGGCGGTCGAGTACGCCAAGTAGCTTGAACGGGCCTGCAATCCGGGTCCGGGGGCTGACCAAGCGATACGGGGAAGTCGAAGCGGTCCGCGGCATCGACCTGACGGTCGAGGAGGGCGAAGTTTTTGCGCTCCTCGGCCCCAACGGGGCGGGCAAGACCACCACCGTCGAGATCCTGGAGGGTTACCGGCCCCCAACGGCGGGTTCGGTTTCGGTGCTCGGCTTCGACCCATCCCGCCGGCTGCGCGCCTTCAGGCAGCGCATCGGCATCGTACTGCAGGAAACCGGAATCGAGCCCTTTCTGACGGTTTCGGAGGCCCTTGAGCTGTATCGCGGCTACTACCCGAACCCGCGCCCGGTGCAGGAAGTCATCGAGGTGGTCGGCCTTCAGGATAAGAAAGACGCCCGCGTCAACAGGCTGTCGGGGGGGCAGCGACGGCGACTGGACGTGGCGATTGGTCTCGCGGGAGATCCGGACCTGCTTTTCCTCGACGAGCCCACCACCGGGTTCGACCCCGCAGCCCGGCGCAACGCCTGGGAGATGGTCCGCAACCTGGCCGGCCTCGGCAAAACGGTTTTCCTGACCACCCACTACATGGACGAAGCCGAGAACCTTGCCGGCCGGGTGGCGGTGATCTTTGAGGGGCGGCTTGTTGCCACCGGCGCCCCCCAGGCATTGATAGACGCGGCCCATACCCACTCGACCGTTTCGTTCGTCAAGCCGCCGGGGGTGCAGTTGCCCCCGGCCTTCGCCTCCGATGCGGTCCGGGAAAACGGCACGGTGCAGATCCGGACCGATGAGCTGATGCGAACGTTGCACGAAATCACCGGCTGGGCCATGCAACTCGGGCTGGACCTCGATGAGTTCAAGGTATCCAGGCCGACGCTGGAGGACGTCTTTCTGGCACTGACCGGCAAACGGGCGGAGGAATCGTGAACGCCGCGCGGCTGGCCCTGCACCAGGTCCGTTTTGAGAACAAAACCTTCTGGCGGAACCCCGCCTCGGCTTTCTTCACCTTCGCCTTCCCGCTGATGTTCCTGGTGATCTTCAACGGAGTCTTCGGCGATCGCGAGGTTGTCCTGTTCGGCCGCACCACCACGACTTCGAACTTCTACGTTCCCTCGATTGCGGCTTTCTCGGTGATCACGGCCTGTTTCACCGGGATGGCAATGAACATCGTATTCGCCCGGGAGCAGGGGGTCCTTAAGCGAAAGCTAGGCACCCCCCTTCCCCCGTCCTCCTACATCGGCGGGCGCATCCTGCATGCGACTGCGATCGAACTCCTGCTGGTCACGATTGTGGTTCTTGCCGGGAGGTTGTTCTACGGGGTGCCCTTCCCGACTGCGTCCCTTCCCGCTTTTATCGTGACTCTGCTCGTGGGGTCCGTGGCTTTCTGCTCGCTGGGGATAGCCGTGACCGCTCTGGTCCCCAACGCCCACGCCGCCCCGGCCGTAGTCAACGCGATCATCCTGCCGCTGCTGTTTGTTTCCGACGTCTTCTTCGGCCCCGACGCTTCGCCGGGATGGCTGAGAAGCTTTGCGAATCTCTTTCCGATCCGCCACTACCTGGAGGCAATGCTGCGCTCGTTTTTTCCCCTGAATGCCGGGTCCGGGTGGGCCTGGGGTGAGCTGGGTGTGGTGCTGTTGTGGGGCGCCGCTGGGATTGCCCTTGCAGTGAAGTTCTTTCGATGGGAGCCTCGCGAGAGATGATTCACACCCGCCTGTACCGCAATGGGAAGTTTGCCGAGAGCGACTTCGACGCCGCCCGCATCTCCGACCATCTGGAGGAGCCCGACACAATGGTCTGGCTCGATGTGGAAGACCCGGATATGGAGGACTTCGGCCTGCTTCCCGAGGAGTTCGGGTTGCACGAACTCGCCGTCGAGGATGCCACCAAGCCCTACCAGCGTCCGAAGCTGGAGATCTACGACGACCACCTTTTCGTCGTCATGTACGCGCTCAGCAACCACTCGGACGAACTGACGCAGTCCGAGATAGACGTCTTCTTGGGAAAGCGCTACATGATCACGGTAAGAAAGTCGCCGGTCTGGGACATGAAGCCGGTGATAGCCCGTTGGGACGCAGAGGAGGACCTGTCCGATGAGGGCATCGGGTTTTTCCTGTACGCGCTCATGGACGTGGTGGTGGACGAGTACATGTCCCTGGCGGAAAACCTCAACGACGAGCTTGAAGATCTGCAGGAAAGTCTGTTTTCGGGCTTTGCCCAGCGCGACGTCCAGAAGGGCATTTTCAACATGCGCCGCAAGCTCGTGAGCTTCAACCGTTACGCCATCCCGTTTCGGGAGGTGTTGAACTCTCTGCTGCGCCGGGACCGCAAAGAGTTCTCAGATGAGATGCGCCTGTACTTCCAGGACGTCTACGACCATTTGATCCGGGTGGGATCCTCGCTCGAGACCATGCGAGAAATACTCAGCAGCGCCTATGAAGTGCATCTGTCGCTGACTTCGAATCATCTCAACGAGATCATGAAGAAGGTGACCAGCTGGGCGGCGCTGCTCGGCGTGGCCACGGTCATCGCCGGGATTTACGGCATGAACTTCAAGCTGGTTCCCCGCGACGCGACTCTCGGCGGTTTCTGGTTTGCCATCGGCCTCATGGTGGTCGCCTCGCTGGCCCTGTATACCATGTTCAAGAAAAAGGACTGGCTCTAAAGGGGCCGGGGCCCCCGACGCATGGATGGCCCGCCGGTGCCTGAAGGGGCGGCGGGCGCTTTAGACTAGACGGCAGTGAACAAGACCTACTTCATCCGGACTTTCGGCTGCCAGATGAACGAGCACGACTCCGAGCGGATGGCGGGGCTGCTCGAGGCCCAGGGCTACCGCCCGGTGTCCGGCCCCGAGGACGCCGGCGTTGTGCTCTTCAACACCTGCGCGATCAGGGAAAACGCCGACGACCGGCTTTACGGAAATCTGGGGGCGATCAAGCCGTTGAAGGCCGCCCGGCCCGACCTTCAGGTGGTCGTCGGCGGGTGCCTTGCGGAGAAGGACCGGGATCTGATCGTTCAAAAGGCCCCCTTCGTGGACGTGGTGCTCGGGACCCGCAACCTGGAGGCTCTGCCGGGCCTGCTGCGCAGGGCGGAGGAGCAGGGCATACCTGTCGTGGAGTTCTCTGAAGCGCTGCAGGTCTTTCCGTCGGCCCTGCCGGTCCGCCGGGGGTCCAGGCACCACGCCTGGATCGCGATCCAGTACGGCTGCAACAACTCGTGCACCTTTTGCATCGTGCCTTCCGTAAGGGGCACCGAGACTTCCCGCCGGCTCGGCGACATTCTGGCTGAGGTGCGGGATGCATGCGAGGGGGGAGTGACCGAAGTCACCCTTCTCGGGCAAAACGTGAATTCCTACGGAAGGGATATCTACCGGACGCCGAGGTTTGCCGACCTTCTGCTGGCACTGGACTCGGTCCCGGGGCTGCGGCGGGTTCGCTACACGTCGCCGCATCCGAAGGATTTTCGGGAACCCGTTGCCGTGGCCATGGCGCAGTCCACCGTGGTTTGTGAGCACCTTCATCTTCCGGTGCAGTCCGGCTCGGACCGGGTCCTCAAGGCGATGAAGCGTTCCTACGCCGCCGCGGGCTACCTGGAAAAGCTGCGCATGGCACGCCGGCTGATCGACGACCTCGCCGTGACCACCGACATCATCGTCGGCTTCCCGGGCGAGACCGAGCACGACTTCCAGGACACGCTCGCCCTGGTGAAAGAGGCCCGCTTTGATTCGGCTTTTATGTTCCAGTACTCGCCCCGTCCGGGGACCGAGGCCGCCACAATGGCCGGACAGGTGCCAAAGGAGGTTGTGCAGGACCGCTTCGATCGCCTGGTCGAGCTGCAGCGGCGAATTTCTTTGGAGCTAAACCGCCTCGAGGCCGGCAGGACCAGGGAGGTGATGGTGGAGGGGCCGTCCAAGAAAAACCCCGGCCGTCTTTCCGGGCGCACCCGTCAGAATAAGGTGGTTCATTTCGAAGGCAACGCGGCCGAGGGGGACTTCATCGATGTCCTTATAACCGGCTCCGAGGCGCACTATCTCGAGGGGGAGCCGGTCACCGTCGGAGCGGCTTCGGCTTAAACGCGCCTGGACCGGCCGGTTTCATGTTGAAGGTCCTGGCAATAGTCGGGCCCACTGCGGTCGGCAAAAGCGCTCTGGCGGCCGAGATGGCGCCGGTGATCGGGGCGGAGATCATCAGCATCGACTCCAGCGCGATCTACCGGGGCATGGATCTGGGCACCGATAAGCCCTCTGCCGAAGTCCGCTCGGCGGTGCCGCACCACCTGGTCGACGTCGCCCAGCCTTCGGCGACGGTCACGGTGGCCGAGTTCCAAAAGTGGGCCCGCACGGCGGTCGGTGACATATCCGCCCGGGGCAAGGTGCCGCTGCTTGCCGGCGGGAGCGGTCTGTACTTCAGGGCCGTGGTCGACCCACTCGAGTTTCCTCCCACCGATCCGTCGGTCCGCACGGCGCTGGAGCAGCGGTTCGGCTCCGGTGCGCAGGGAGCGGCTGAGGCCTATGCGGCCCTCGCCGAGCAGGACCCGCCGGCCGCTCAGCGGATGGAACCGGCAAACCGCCGCCGCACGCTCCGCGCCCTGGAGGTGATCGAGATCACAGGGCGCAGGTTCTCCGAATTCTCGACGGCCTGGGAAGATCGGGAGGGCATCTACGATCTGCGGGCCGCCGGCGTGGAGCGTGCCCGCGAGGAGATGGACCGCTTGATCGACGAACGGGTCGAGCGCCAGTTTGCGGGCGGGCTGCTCGAGGAAGTCGAAAGATTGGCCGAAGCGGGGCTGCGCCGGTCGTCCACGTCCGTGCAGGCTCTTGGTTATGCTCAGGTACTTGATTATCTCGATGGCACGATCTCACTGGACGAGGCAATAGACCTGACAAAGCGGCGCACCCGCCGCTTTGCCCGCCGGCAGCTGACCTGGTTCAAGGCGGACCCGAGAATCCAATGGTTTCATCCCGATTCTCGCGAGGTGAGGAAATTTCTGAGCGACTGCGCCACGGGGTGAGCATGGAGATTTCGAAATACCAGGGGCTCGGAAACGACTTTCTCATCGTTTTCAACCAAACGATCGACTCCGGAATCGCCCGGCGGCTGTGCCACCGCAACTTCGGCGTCGGGGCCGACGGCGTGATCGTGGTGGGGCCGTCGGATGTCGCGGATTTCTCTTTTCTTCTCTACAACAGCGACGGAAGCACCGCGGAGATATCGGGCAACGGCCTTCGATGCGTTGCCCTGTATCTTCACGAGAAGGGCCTCCACGCGGGCGACTTGCTCAAGATCGAGGTGGCGGGAGAGGTGCGGCCTCTGGAGCTTGTGCGCGAGGGCGATAAGTTGACCGGGGTCCGGGCCGATATGGGGGTTCCCAGAATGGAAGGTGAGGTGAGCCTGCACGGCTTGCAGTGGGTGCGGGTGAACATGGGCAACCCGCACGCGGTGACCTTTCTCGACGACATAGCCACCGCCCCTCTGACGGAGATCGGCCCCCTGGTTGAGACGCACCCGCTGTTCCCCGACCGGACGAACGTTGAGTTCGTGCAGCAGGAGGGCGAGACTCTCAACGTCCGCTTTTGGGAACGAGGCGTGGGTGTGACGCTCGCTTCGGGTAGCGGGTCGTGTGCCGCAGTTGCGGCGTCGGGCCTCGATCGGGCTGTGGTCAGGACCGCAGGCGGCGATCTCACGGTCGAAAAGGATTCCGCGGGGCGCCTATGGATGACCGGGCCGGCGGTTCACGTTTTCGACGCGGCCACCTTCCAGATTTGAAGGCCGCACGCAGGATAGAGAATCTTCCCCCCTACCTCTTTGCTTCGCTGGATCGCAAGATCGCCGATGCCAGGGGAAGGGGGATCGACGTCATCTCCTTTGCCATCGGCGACCCCGACCTGCCGACGCCGTCGCATATTGTCGAGGCGGCGGCCGAAGCCGTCAGGGATCCTGCCAATCACCAGTACCCGTCTTACGCAGGTATGCCGCAGATGCGGGAGGCGATCGCAGGGTATTACCAGCGCCGCTTCGGCGTGAAGCTCGACCCTTCGACGCAGGTGCTGCCGCTGATCGGGTCCAAGGAAGGCATCGCCAATCTTGCGACAGCCATGGTCGATCCGGGGGACACGGTCCTAGTCTGCGATCCCGGCTATCCGGTATACGGCATCAGCACCCTGCTTGCCGGCGGTACCCAGGTCCCGGTCCCGCTGACCGAAGCCGGAGGTTACCTGCCCGATTGGGCGACCATGCCCGAGGGCGGCGAGAATGCCAAGGTCCTGTGGCTTAACTATCCCTCCAACCCGACATCGGCGGTTTGCGAGCTTCCCGGCCTGCAGGAGGCGGTCGACTATTGCCGGGCCCGCGACATCCTTCTCGCCCACGACGCCGCGTACACCGAGATCACCTACGACGGCTTTGTGGCGCCCAGTGCTCTCCAGCCCGCCGGGGCCCTGGATACCGCCGTCGAATTCGGGTCGATGTCCAAGACTTACAACATGACCGGGTGGAGGGTCGGTTGGGCGGCCGGTTCGGCAGAAGCGATCGAGGCGCTCGGCCGCGTTAAGACCAATATTGACTCGGGGATCTTCAACGCCCTCCAGAAGGCGGCCATCGCAGGGCTGGAGGGTCCCCAGGACCATCTTGCCGAGATGGTCGAGATCTATCGCAAACGGCGCGACACGCTGGTCGACGGGCTGCGGTCGGCCGGACTGAAGGCTGAGCCCCCCCGGGGTGCCCTTTACGTATGGGTAAAGGTTCCCGAAGGCCACGACTCAGCCGGATTCAGCGAGTTTCTTCTGGAGAAAACCGGCGTGGTGGTTGCCCCCGGTTCCGGATACGGCGCCAACGGCGAGGGCTATGTGCGCTTCTCTCTGACGATCGCCGATGAGCGCCTCGAGGAAGGAGTATCCAGGATCGCATCGGCGCTCGGCGGTGCCTGAAGGCCCCGGCCTCACCGAGAACCCGCGGGAGCGGGTGCTGCTCGTCGGCCTGGTGGCCTCCTCCTCTGATCTCGACGCTGGGGAGGAGTCGCTGGAGGAGCTGGCCCAACTGGCCGAGACGGCCGGAGCGGACGCGATCGGCCGGGTGCTGCAGGTCCGCAAGAAGCCCGACCCGGCGACCTATGTCGGCAAGGGGAAGGCGGGAGAGGTTGTCGAAAAGGCCCGTCGCCTGCAGGCGAACGCGATCATCTTTGACGACGAACTAGCTCCGGCGCAGGGGCGCAACCTCGAGGACCTTGCCGGCGTGAACCCTCTGGCGGCAGACGCTATGAAAATCATCGACCGGACCGGTCTGATCCTCGATGTCTTTGCCCAGCACGCGCAATCCGCCGAGGGCAAGCTCCAGGTCGAGTTGGCCCAGATCAATTACCTGGTGCCCAGGCTTAGAGGCTGGGGCGAGGTCATGAGCAGGATCGGCGGAGGCCGCGCCGCCGCCGGCGGCGCCTCCGGGCCGGGACTGGGGACGCGCGGGCCGGGTGAGACCAAGCTGGAGGTGGATCGCAGGCGTATCTCCCGTCGCCTGAGCAAACTGAACGAGGAGCTGAAGGATGTTGAGCGCACCAGGCGGATGAAGCGAAACCGCCGGCTCTCATCGGGCATTCCGCAGATAGGGCTGGTCGGCTACACCAATGCCGGCAAGTCCACGCTGTTGAACGCGCTCACGGGAGCCGGGGTTCTGGTGGAGGACCGGCTGTTTTCAACCCTGGATCCCACCGTGCGCCGCGTCGAACTGCCGGGCGGGGGCAAGGCCGTGATGGTGGACACCGTCGGATTCGTCAGGAAACTTCCCCACCAGCTGGTCGAAGCCTTCCGGTCGACACTCGAGGAGACGGTGGAATCGGACCTGCTGCTTCAGGTAGCGGATGCGACCAAGCCGGACCCCGTCGCCGACGTGGAAGCCGTTAACCGGGTGCTGTCCGACATAGGCGCCGGGGAGATCCCGAGAGTGCTGGCCCTTAACAAATCGGAGCTGCTGGACGGTAAGGCCAAGCGGCGCCTGCGGGAGCTGTTTCCGGGGGCGGTCTTCATCTCGGCCGCCCGGTCGGAAGGTCTGGAGGACCTGACCCGCGCCATCGAGGACGGGCTCCCGGGGCTGGCCCGGATGGCCGAATTCCGGATCCCCTTCGACCGGGGCGATCTGCGCAGCCGGCTGCACGAAGAGGCGGAGGTGGTGCAGGAAACCAGTGGCGAGGACGGCATGGTGCTGGTTGTGAAAGCCCCCGCGGCCGTAATCAGCCGCTACCGCGATTTCCTGGTGGCCTGAGGTCCGAGGGTTAAGCCGGGGCGCCTGGGCTCGAGCAGGTCACTAGCCGCAAAAAGCCCGGGCGCTTACTCCGGTCTGTTCTTAGGGAAGCATCCGGAGGATACCGACGACTTTTCCAATGATTGCGGTGTCGCGGGGGGCCTCGACGGGGGCCATCTCGTCGTTTTCGGGTATCAGGATGATCTGGGAGCCCTGTTTTTTGTAGCGCTTTACGGTGGCCTCTGCCTCACCGGTAGGCCCCGCCATCTGAGCGATGACGATGTCTCCGTTGCGGACCCCGCCGTCGGCACGGACCACTGCAAGGTCGCCGGGCAGGATCCCGGCATTGATCATGCTTTCCCCCTTCACCCGCAGTGCGAAATGCGGGACGTCCTTCAAGAATTCCTGGGGGAACGGCAAAATGCCTTCGTGCACCTGCTCGGCAAGGGAAGTCGGCCCTGCAGCGATGGATCCGTAGATGGGCAGGTGCCTGATTGCCGGGCGCGTGTCCATCGCTCCTACCTCCCGGTCCCATCTAACCTCGATCGCCCGCGGCTTGTCGGGGTCGCGCCTGAGGTAGCCGCGCTCCTCCAGGGTCTGCAGATGGGTGTGGACGGTGCTCGGGGAGCTGAGCCCGACCGCTTTTCCGATCTCCCTGACCGCGGGTGGGAAGCCTCTCTTTTGGATGGTTTCGACTATGAAGTCCAGAACCTTTCTCTGACGGACGGTAAGGTCCGAGCCGTCTAAAACGTTTTCCACTTCTCCTCCGATCCCGGGTGAACCAGGCCGATCATTCGTTCGATTGCCAGCTAATCACAAGCTGGGAAAAAAAGCAAACATTTGTTCGGGCCTTACTTGATACGAACAACAGTTCGTAGTATTTTAGGAACACATGTTCGTGAGCTATGTAACCCGGGATGAGGCACCGTGAGAATAAAGGCCTCCGCGGCGCGCCTTGCACTGATTGCTTTGGTGGTCGGCGCCCTCATCGGGGCCATCGGCGTCAAGCTGAGCGCCGAAGGGGCTTCCCGGCCGGCTCCCGCTGCGGTTGCTCATGTAGTTCAGCCCGGGGAGACCCTGTGGGCAATAGCCCGGGCCCACGGTCCTGCCGGATCCGATCCGCGCCGGTTCGTGTACCACCTCGAGAAGATGAACGACCTGAGCGGCCCGCTGCTGGCAGGACAGGTACTCCGCCTTCCGGCCGGGTAGGCCGGCGGGCGGTCTCCGGCTCTCTCTCGGGGATGTTCGCCGGGGTGTAGCGGGGAACCGGTCCGGTCAGTTTCGGCGGGATCGCCGGGCGCGGTGCGGGCGGTCTCTTCGGGGCTTATTTGGGGCATGGCGCGAAAGAACTTCAAAAAGTTTCCCGGGGCGGGCCGAATAGGGTTGACACCGGCAGGTCCCGGGAGTGTAATTACAGCCCTGTAAGCGCAAGGGGTTGGGGGCGAGGGTGTCATGACCCCAACATATTGGGGTAAAATTAGAAGGTATTCGCCGGGCCGTGCCCGGGAAAGGAGGTAGTTTTGGCCAAGACCGCCGACGATCTCAAGGGCAGAAAAGGCCTCGTCGTAAACAGGTACTTCACCGTCGAGGGAGTGGATCCCTTCGCAGAGGTCGAATGGGAGGTCCGTGATGCCCGGATCGGCTCGGCGGACTCCGTCGCTTTCGAGCAAAAAGAGGTCGAGTTCCCCAGGTTCTGGTCACAAAACGCCACCAACATCGTGGCCCAGAAGTACTTCCGCGGTCCTCAGGGCACCCCCCGCCGGGAGCGCTCGGTCAAGCAGA
>JBOGWH010000367.1:0-2203 GCA_050692975.1 Actinomycetota bacterium
CTGTAGATCGCTGCCGGGATCGGCCGTTTTCATCCCGTCCAGCGCCCAGGCCGCGAGCGTCTGCAGCGCCACCGACCTGTTGTCGGGGTCACCGTATGTGGTGATCGCGGCGAAGGTCTGTCCCAACAGGGTCTGCACGACGCCGATGTCGGTCTCGGTTCCGATGTTGTTGGTCACCATCTTCAAATAGTCCCGCGCCGCCATCTCGGCGTCGCGCACCATTTCCCAGGTTGCCGCCCAGCACAGCGCTCTGGCCAGCGAGTCGTCGATATCCTTGAGGCGGTTGACCAGGGTCGCAAGCGACCTGTCGTCGAGGCGAACCTTGGCGTAGGTCAGGTCGGCGTCGTTGATCACGATAAGGTCCGGCATCTTCTTTCCGATGAGGTCTTTCACTTCGGTCCGTTTCCCCGAGGCGTCCATCTCGATGCGGTCCGCCGCGGCAAGTTTGCCGTCCCGGTCCTCGTAAAGGCCGATTGCGATCCGGTGGGAGCGAAGCGTCGGCCAGTCGGGATGGGCGTCTTGAATCAGGTCGAAACTGGTGAACGCTCCGTCTTCCTCCTCAAAGGAGGCCGAGAAAGTATTGACACCGGCGGTCTCAAGCCATTGCTTGGACCACTGCGCGAGGTCCCTTCCCGAGGTTTCCTCCAGGCACGAGAGGAAATCGGAAAGCTCGGTGTTGCCGTACTCGTAGCGCTTGAAGTATCGGCGCAGTCCTTCGTCGAAGGCATCCCGCCCCACCCAGGCCACAAGCTGCTTCAGCACCGAGGCGCCCTTCGAGTAGGTGATCCCGTCGAAGTTGGAGTGGGTCGCTTCGGTGTCGGGGATGTCGGCGGTGATCGGATGGGTCGTCGGGAGCTGGTCCTGCATGTATGCGAATGCCTTGGTGCCCTGCGCGAAGCGGGTCCATGCGTCCGTAAAACGGGTGGCCTCGGCCAGAGCCAGGGTCTGCTGGTAGCTGGCGAAGCTCTCGTTTAACCACAGGTCGTCCCACCAGCGCATCGTGACCAGATCGCCGAACCACATGTGCGACATCTCGTGGGTGATAACCGAAGCACGGCGCTCCCTCACCGCCTGAGTCACCCTGGAGCGGAACACGAACGCTTCGTTGAAGGTCACGCACCCTGCGTTTTCCATGGCGCCTGCGTTGAATTCGGGTACGAACAGCTGGTCGTACTTGCCGAATACGTAGGGATAGTCGAAGAGCTTTTCGAAGAAGTCGAAGCTCTGTTTGGTGATCTCGAACAGCTCTTCCGAGTCGGGCATGAGGTACTTCAGCATGGACTTGCGGCACAGCAGCCCGAGGTCGATGCCGTTGTGGTTGTCCCTGAGGATTTCAAAGGGGCCGGCGACGATGGCGGTTATATAGGTGGACATTTTCTTGGTGACCGGAAAACGCCAGAGGAGGGCTTCACCGGAAGGGTCTCCCGCGATCTGCAGGGTGTTGCCGACTACTCGCCAGCCCTGGGGAGCTTTGACCGTGAATTCGAAGGTACCTTTGATGTCGGGCTGGTCGAAGCAGGGATAGACCCTATGGGCGTCGAACGGCTCGAACTGGCTGTGCAGGTAGACCTCGTTGTCGACCGGGTCGGCGAAGCGGTGCAGCCCGGCGCCGGTGTTGACGTAGGCGCTGGCCCCCTCAACGACCAGCTCGTTTTCGGCCTCCAGGCCCTCCAGCGCGATGCGATCGCCGTTGAAAGCGTCTTTTGGTAGCTGCCGCCCGTTGAGCGTTGCCGCAGTGACCTCCGGGGCGGTGTAATCGATGAAGGTTGCAGCGCCTGCGTCGGCTCGGAAATTGACGGTGGTGACGCAGCCAAAAGTCTCGTCGCCGGTTGTGAGGTCGAGGTCGATGGTGTACTCCGGGTCGCGGACGATCCCGGCGCGCTCGCGCGCCTCTTTTCTCAGCAGATTATTGGTCTGGGCCGCCATCGGGCTCTAGATTAAACGGCTGCGCCGGTCAGCGGTTGGAGAACAGCGGGATGTTGGCGCCCGAGGCGGGTGCCAGGGCCGGGTCGAGCAGGGCAACGATGAAGTCGCCGACGTCCCCGGCCTTCAACCCGGGCTTCAGGTGGGGCGCGGCCTCCCGCAGCATCTCGGTGTCGACCGCCCCCGGGCTGATGCAGATCGCCGAAATATTGTGAGCACGCCCTTCCACCGCCAGGCCTTCGGTCAGGCCCACGACCGCGGCCTTCGAGGCGTTGTAGGC
>JBOGWH010000368.1:0-1678 GCA_050692975.1 Actinomycetota bacterium
CCGTTCACCCACGTCCAATTCTAGCCGCGGCAAGCGCCCCGCTGCCGCCCGGCATTTCTCCGCGACCCCCTTGTTGTAGCGGATGAATCCGTTAATCGAGGTATCGGGGCTGAGGGTCACCTTCGAGGGGGGCGTCGCGGCGGTAAGGAACGTTTCCTTCTCGGTCGGCAAAGGAGATTCGCTTGCCATCGTCGGCGAAAGTGGGTCGGGCAAATCCACCCTGGCGATGTGCCTCGCCGGTCTGATCCAGCCGCCCGAGGCCTCCGGCAGCGTGAAGGTCTCGGGTAGCGACTTGCTGGGGGCGAGCCCGCAGGTTCTTCGGGAGGTGCGCTGGGCGCAGGTTGCGATCGGACTTCAAGGGGCCCCGTTCAACCCCGTGGTGTCGGTCGGGGCGCAGATAGCCGAGCCTCTGCTGGATCGGCTCGGCATGGCCGGGAAGGCGGCCGAGCGCCGAGCGGCGGAACTCGCACAGGAGGCGCTCCTGGACGCGTCGCTGCTGGAGGCTTTTCCCCATCAGCTTTCCGGGGGCGAGAGAAGAAGAGCGCTGCTGGCGATGGTGCTGGCCCTGGATCCGGACTTCGTCGTTTTGGACGAGCCGACCGCAGGGCTGGATCAGGCCACCAAGGGCTCGCTTATCGAAAGGATCAATTCGCTGCGAGCGCAGCACGGCTTCGGATTGGTGGTTATCTCCCACGACCTGCCCGATGCGGCGCAGCTGGCTGCCGAATCCATGGTGATGTACGCCGGAGAGGCGATGGAGCAGGGCGCCACCCCCGCGGTTCTCGGCGACCCGGCCCACCCTTATACATGGGCGCTGGTCAACGCTTACCCGGTGATGAGCACCACCAAAGACATTCGACCCATCCGCGGTCTTCCACCCGACCCGAGGGCGGTGTCTCCGGGGTGTCCCTTCAATCCCCGCTGCACCCAGGCCGAACAGCAATGCATCGACGAGCACGCCGACTTGCGGCAGTCGCGAGGCCGGATGGTGGCCTGTCACTTTGGAGGTCTCAAGACGCTGCTGGCCGCGGAAGCCGTGTCGAAGACGTTCCGGGAAAACCGCCGGGAGACCTTTGCCGTCCGGGGGGTCTCGATCGAATTGCGGGAGGGGGAGTCGGTCGGCGTGGTGGGCCCTTCGGGATCGGGAAAGACGACCCTTGCGCGGATCCTGACCGGTCACATCGTGCCCGACTCCGGCCGGGTCATGCTGGAGGATGAACCTCTGGAGTCGTCGTGGCGCAGGGGCGAAAGGCACAAGCGCCGCCGGATCCAGTTGGTGATGCAGGACCCGTGGGACGCACTTTCTCCCCGGATGACCGTCGAGCAACTCGTGGCGGAGCCGCTGGAGCTCAACGGAACTGCGGCGGCTGAGAGGCGGGAGAAGGTCGCCGACTGCCTCCGGGGCGTCGGCCTTCCCGTTTCCGCAGGCTTCCTCGGAGCTTTTACCCATCAGCTTTCCGGCGGCCAGCTCCAGCGCATCGCGCTGGCGCGGGCCCTGGTTGCCGGGCCGAAACTGCTGGTCGCCGACGAGCCGACCGCTATGCTGGATTCCTCCGAGCAGGCGCGCCTGCTCCAGGTGTTAAAGGAGAGACAGGTCGAAATGGGTTTGGGGCTGATTCTGATCTCACACGATATTGCCGTGGTGCGCAAGGTCTGCGACCGCATCGTGGTGCTGGAC
>JBOGWH010000369.1:0-4750 GCA_050692975.1 Actinomycetota bacterium
CCCCGATTCCGGCAAAGCTGGACCGCCTAGGCGAAATCATCGCCGGCATGAATGGGGTGGTGGTTGCGTATTCCGGAGGCGCCGACAGCGCTCTGGTTGCCGAGATGGCCCACCGCCGCCTGGGATCCCGCAGCGTGACGGTTATTGCCGACTCCCCCTCTCTGCCCCGCAGCGAGCTCACGCAAGCTCTGGAGCTTGGAGTTACGCGGGGCTGGAATGTGCAGGTAGTCAACACCGGCGAGCTTGAAGACGAACGGTACGCTGCCAACCCCGCCAACCGGTGTTTTTTCTGCAAGCACGCCCTGATGCAGACGCTCCAGCCCCTCGCGACGGAAAGAGGCTGGGAGATTCTTCTGGGCACCAACACCGACGATCTCGGCGACTGGCGGCCAGGGACCAAGGCCGCCGACGAAGCCGGAGCGCGCCATCCCCTGGTCGAAGCGGAAATGAGCAAGGCGGAAGTCCGCCGGTTCTCTGCCGCACTCGGCCTGCCGACCGCCGAGAAGGAGGCATCGGCTTGCCTGGCCAGTCGTATCGCCTACGGGACGAGGGTCACCCAGGAGGCCCTGTCACGGATCGAGCATGCCGAGGGACGGCTTAAAGAGCTCGGCTACAGCCACGTCCGGGTGAGGGACCTGGGTGCGGACCGAGCCAGCGTGGAAGTCGACGCCGGGCAGGTGGGCCGGCTGATGCAGGAGCCCGGCATAGGGGACCTGCTGAGTTCGCTCGGGTTCCGGTTCGTCGAGATCGACCCGCGCGGGTATCGGCAGGGCTCGATGAACGAGGCTCTGGCGTGATCGATTGGGTCCGGCGTGGCCGGGTCCGGCTGGCAGCGCTGGCGGCGCTGGCTGCTTCCGGGCTGGGGGCCCTGATATTCACCCTCGCCCACTTTCTGGCTCATGTTTTGAACCTGCCGCATCCCTGGTGAGGGCCAGCCGGGCGGTAATCGGCCCTCGAAATTGTCCGGAAGGATTTGCAGTCCCAAGGCAGGTGGTCACGAATCGTCTCACACGTGGTTCGTGCTCCGCGAGGAGCTCGGCTACGGCAAGTTGAAGCACACTGAGATCCCCGGTCAATACACGAACGTACTCATTTTGGCCGGGAACTTTCGTGACGGGCTCTCTCGGCTGACGCTCACCGTACCGGCCCCAGTCAGCGGCAGCGCAGCGTAAAGGCGCCGGAGCTGGATGAACTGTTTCCGGCCGAGTCGGTTGCGGTGGCCGTGACCGGAACCGTCACCGTTGCGCCCATCGGCAGGCTGCGCTGCGGGAAGGGACCCACGGTCGCGGTGTAGGTCCCGCCCGAGACTCTCATCCCGATTACGCCTGGAATCGGTCCGGCCCACTTGAGGGCTACAGATTCGACGGCATCGTTGTCCTTTGCCGATACGGCGGCCGCCAGGGTCACTGGGTCGCTGCGGGTTCTGCAGCTTCCCTCCGCCCAGATCGTTTCGGGGGCGAAGGCAAGCGGACCGATGTCGGGAGCAACCCGGTCCTGTGGCGGCTTCGCCGCGGCCCTCCCAGAGGTGGTGCTGGGAGTTTGAGATCCTCCGGACGGATGAGAATAAGCGTCGTCGGGATCCTGGGGAGAATCGGCAAGGCCGGCCGACTCATTGGGCCGGAGAGAGTTGCCCGAAGCCGGCTGGGCTCCCGGCGGACCCGGCTCACCGGCGGGGTCAACAAGCAGCGAGGTCTCCGGGTCGAGCGGAGAAATGGCGAGCCCGCCCGGATGGAGGCTCGAAGGGTCCGCCAAGGGAGAGGCCAACCGGCCCTCGGGCTGCCCGAGCTTGTCCACGGTGGGAATCCCCGCCGGGCCGAGCAGCGCCGCAGCAGCGAAGAGCGCCGCGGCCGCCGCGAGCCATCCTCCCTAATCTTTTTCGACCGATTCGAAATTCCGGGCGGGAAACCGTCGGGTGAAGCCTCCCACGAACCAACCTTGTGACCAACCAGCTGCACATCTTCGAGGACACGGTCGCGCAGCTGTCTGGGAAGGGGGAACATCGGAACTGATGAAAGCAGGGAAGCGGGGCTGACCGCTCGCCGGCGGACCTCACCGCACACAGCGCACTGCTCCACGTGGCGAACGACCCGTTTGCGAATGAGAACGGTGAATCTTCCGTCCCAGTTATGCAAGATGGCGGACAGCCGGCTGCAGTCTTTGCGCCCAAGCCTCGTGACGAGCAGGGCCCCCAGCGCTTGATCCACCTGGGCCTTCAGCCGGTTGACCAACACATAGGCGTGCGAGGCGGAAACACCGAGGCTGTCTGCCAACTCCTGGCTTTCGAGTCCCTGCCTGAGATGCAGGTCGAGCAGGGCCCGATCCCGGACGCTCAGGCCTGCCGCCGCACCCCAGAGGAGATCGCGCAGCTCGGTCACCTCCGCCGCAGTGGAGGGATCTGAGTCGACAGAGGTCACCTCGTCCGCCGCATCGTCGAGGGGCCTGAGGTCTTGCCGCTTCCTGAAGGCGGCAAATGCCTCATGACGGGCAATCGCGTACAGCCACGCCCGAAGCTTGGACGGATCCCGCAACTGCCCGAGCCTCGAGCCGGCGACGATGAACGTCTCGTGGAGCACATCGGCAGCCTCGTCTCGATCTCGCATCGTCGCACACAGAAAGTCGTAGATTCGCCCGGCATAACGCTCGTAGATCTGAGCGAAAGCGTCCTTACTGCCCCGGCCTGCGGACAGGACGAGCTCTGCGTCGTCCATCGCGCCGCTATTGTAAACCCGTGGCACCGCTCAGAGTGCGGCCGAGGCGTAAACAATGACGTTATCGACGTAGTGACCGGTTGCCCTGTCGAATCGGCCGCCGCAGGTCAGCAGCCGCAGCACCGGGTCGGAAGTCGACGCCCATATCCGCTCCACGGGCAGTTGGTCCTTGGAGGTCTGCTCGAGGCTATCAACCCGGAAGCGATGCTGGGCGCCGTCGGCGTTGCTGACGGAAATCTCGTTTCCGGGCTTTAGCTCCCGCAGCCGGAAGAACACATCCGGCCCCTTCTTTGAATCGACGTGGGCGACGATCACGGCCGGGCCTGGGTTACCGGGGATGGGGCCGGGCCGGTACCAGCCGGCGATGCCGAAGTCGGGAGTTTGCATTGCGCCGTCGGGCCGGAGGGCGACGGGGATTATTGCCGAGTCGACTGCAATCGAGGGGATACGGATCCTTGAAGGCTCGGCGGCCGGGATCTTAACCTTCACGACCGGCGTTCCCGGGCCCTGCGATGTCGCCGGCGCCAGATTTACGGCGGGCTGCCCGCAAGCGGTCAAGGCCGCCACCGCTGCGAGCGCCAGCAGACGAGCTGCAGGCCGGTTAGACCTGCAGCCTTTCGCCGTCTGCCGGTTGAACACGATCACCGGTTCCGCCCGCCGGAGCCCCTGCTCCGGGAGGTCGATATGATGCGGACTCCAAAGCCAATCAGCATCATGGCCATCGCCACCAAGGACATCTGTCCGTGCCGGGCCGTACCCCCGGCCCCGGTGTCGACTCTGGTGGGCAACGCAATCCCGCCGCCAACCGTAGGAGTCTTCTTGGCCCAGTAAATCTTGTCCTTGGAGTCGGCCGGCTCTTCGCCGCCGCCTTCGCCGCCGCCGTCGCCATCGCCGTCGCCACCGCCATCGCCACCGCCATCGCCGCCGCCGTCGCCGTCGCCGCCCCCGCCACAGGGGTTAACGTGCGGTTGAAGAGGGTCGGGATCGCAACTCTTGAGGTCGTCGAGATCGTCGTCCTCGTTCACGCAGCCCAGTTCCCCATCCGGACCATATCCCAGCGTGCACATCTGATCGGGATGGTCGCCGTTTCCATCGGCCCCGGCGTCGGGGCAGGGGTTCTCCCCGTTGGGACCGAGCTGACAGCTCTGGAAACCTCCCGGACCCGCCGGAACTGCGATCACGCCGCTGGCCGTGACGGCCAGCAGAGCCATCGCACCCAGCGCAATCCCAACTATCCGGCCCAGGATTCTCACCCGGTCAGAGGACTGCCCCGCCGTGCCGGCACGGGTTACCTCCTGCTCGCACTTCAATGACATTTGCGCCACCTCCTCCGGCAGGTCTAGCCTGCCGCCTCGGGGATCCTGATTTCGGATCCGTCGAGGTAGGGAGGGATTAGAGCAGCGATTCCTTACACTTTTGCAAAAAGAATTCCGGGGAGGTCCGCCAACCCACGGGTTCGCCTTGGGGCCGCCGAGGTCCTACAGATACAGGCCGGTCTTGCCTTCCTGGCGCTCCGACGCCACCGCGTGGATGTCGCGCTCGCGCAGCACGAAGTATTCGTCGCCTCTGATCTCGACCTCATAGCCGCTCTCCGGCCCGAATAGGACCAGGTCGCCGATCTCCGCCGAGCGGACCATGGGCCCGATTGCGGCCACCTCGCCCCAGATTGCCCTGCGGGCCTCCGAAACCGCGGTTGCCGGGATGACGATTCCGCCCCGGCTGCGGCGCTCACCGTGCTCCTTGGGGGGAACGACCAGCATCCGGTCGGCGGTCATTCTTATCGAATGCCTGGAGGGCTCTCGATCGATCTTTCTTAGGTTCGATTTCGTTTCAGTCATTGTGCCGTTCCTCTATATGGCGTCCCGGATCGGAGCATGACCCCGGTAACACCTGGAGCGAACATCGGACCGGCGCCCCCTCCCGGCGGCCCGGCAATGTGCAGGCCCGGTCATCCGGCCAGCGACGGCTCATCGGCCGGCTCCCGCCTGAACTTCAGAGCGCCCGCTTCGGCGTCCACCTCAATGGTATCCCCAGCCCGGTAC
>JBOGWH010000370.1:0-1877 GCA_050692975.1 Actinomycetota bacterium
ATCGACGATAGGCCAGGTACATCTATGGGCAGGCCCTGGTCGCGGCTGCTCACCGGGCAGGGCCCCCCGAGCCTTGCCAAATCGCAGCGGCCCCAGCCGACCACGGCGCCGTTCTCACGCAGAGCCAGAGTGTAGTCCTCTCCGGCAGAAATCGCCCGGATGCAGTCGCCCCCGCCGGCGCATTTCGCCGCTTCGAGTCCCGCCGGAGGCGGGATCACCCTGCGGACGGGCAGAGGAACGCTGGCAACGTTGCACTCGCTGTAACTCAGGTTGAAGGCATTGGGATTGCAGGGCACTCCGGCCTGGCCGTCGGTATTCAGACCCCAGGCCCAAACATTGCCGTCCGACCGCAGAGCGACACTGTGCCCTCCGCCGGCGGCAATTGCCGTCACATGATCGAGCCCAACGACCGGGACCGGGCTGAAGGTTTTCCCCTGGACCGAGGGGTTACCGAGCTGCCCGGAAGAGTTATCTCCCCAGGCCACGACGGTTCCGTCGGCCTTGAGAGCAAGACCGTGGGCGTTGCCGAGAGATATCGCGCTGACGCCCTCCAGGCCCTCGACGGCAGCCGGGGCCGCCCGGCTCGGGCCCCCCGATCCGAGAAGGGCGTTGGCGTTGTCCCCCCACGCGTAGACGGTCCCGGGCCGCAGGCTGACTCCGGGTCCCGGAGCCGGGGGCGGAGGGGGACCGTCGATCGGATTGAGCAGCGATTCCCCGGCGACCACGTGGAGGAACACGTCTGATCGCCCATTGGTGTCGGAGCCGACGAGATTCGCGGCATTCGACTCGAATGCGACAAAACGCCCGTCGGGAGTAATAGAAGCTCCCCCGCTGGACCCGGTCCCCTGGGCCCCGCGGGTCGGGACGGTTGCCCCCGCCGCGCTGGTTCCTCCGGATCCTTCGCTGACCCTGACCGTCTTGTGGCTCGAGGTGTCGTGCACGAAGACATCCCAGAACTGGTTGGTGTCGCCGGCCTCCAGTGTCGACGCAAAAGAGGTGAACGCGACGAAGCGGCCGTCGGCGCTGAGGGCCGGGGCGGTACTGTCTGAGTTGGAGGGAATCCCCTGTGGCCCAGTGCTCGCCTTTGATAGGGCGGGCTGCTGCCCCGACCCAAAGTCGGCAACGAATACTTCCGTTTGATTGTTGCTTCCCCCCAGGGGGGGGCACCGGCACGAGAAGGCCACCAGGCGGCCGTCGTCGGAGATCGAAGAACTCTCGTCCACCGCCTTGCTGCTCTGGGCCCCTCCGGGTGCAATGCTCGCGATCCGGGTCACCCCGGCGTCGAGGTCGGTCACGAAGATGTCGGCCACGTTGTTCGCGTCTGCGGCGACGAGATCGGATGCGGCCGACCAGAAAGCGACGGACTTGCCGTCGCCGCTGATGCGGGGAGCGCCGGAAGCTGCGTTGGCAGGGGCCCCGCTAGCCGCCGCGCTCACCAGCGAGGTCGTGCCTTCCTGCATGTCCCTCACAAATACGTCTACGGACCCGGGAGAGTCCGCCTCGACGAGGTTGGCGGCACTGGATCGGAAGGCCACGAACCGCCCGTCGTTGCTGACCGACGGTGCGGTACTTTCGCCATCGGGACGGTCGCCCGGGCGGGCGGCGCTGACCAGGGCTGTGTCGCCGGTTTCCCGGTCGTGACGGAAGACCTGCGTCAGACCGGAGTCATCTCCGACCAGGTTGGGGGCTGAGGTTTGAAAGACGACGTAACGGCCATCGGGAGTAATGTCCGGGCCGGACGACGGACCGTAAGCCTGGTCTCCCCCATTGGTCAAGCTCACGCGTTGAGTCGAATCGGTCTGGATGTCCCGGACAAAGATGTCGCCGAAGTTGTTGGTGTCGAAGGGGACCAAGTTGGCAGCCTCCGAGTAAAACGC
>JBOGWH010000371.1:0-8593 GCA_050692975.1 Actinomycetota bacterium
GCTCCAGACCGGCGATGCACCGCAGAAGCGTCGTCTTACCCGAGCCCGAAGGCCCGAACACGACCGTCACCTCCGGACCATCCGCGGCAATCTCGAAGGCGGCCGACACCCCGGTTCCCCCGCCGAACTCCCGGCGGATGTCGACTGCTAGCGCATCAGCCATACGGTTCCAACCCGGCGCCTCAGGGTATAAATCGCAACCAGCAGCACGAAGGCGATGGCCACAAGCACCAGTGAAGTGCGTCCCGCCGCCCGGTAGTCCAGCGACTGGACGCTGTCGTAGATCGAGATCGAGACCGTCCGAGTCCGGCCGGGAATATTTCCCCCGACCATCAGAACAACTCCGAACTCACCCAGGGTATGAGCAAACGCGAGGACCCCGGCCACAACGATCCCCGGCAACGCCGAGGGCACGATGGCCCGGAAAAAAGTCGCCAGTCGCCCCTCGCCCAGCACCCAGGAGGACTCGATCAGCCGGCGGTCGACCTCCGCGAACGCCACCATCATCGGCTGGACTGCAAACGGAAGGCTGAACAGAACAGAACCCACCAGCAGGCCCTGAAAGCTAAACGGCAGGGTGCTGCCCGCGATGGACTCGTAGGCTCTTCCGAGCGGGCTGCGGGGCCCGATAGCCAGCAGAGTGTAAAAACCGATCACAGTCGGAGGAAGCACCAGCGGCAGAGCCGCCACCGCCTCCACCAACACCTTCCAGCGGCGGGGAGAAAATGCCAGCCAGTACGCCAGCGGCGTACCCAGGACCCCAAGGACCGCGGTCGTCGCCGCGGCCAGCCGGAACGTCAGTCGCAGCGCCTCCCAGTCCACGCCCGATCATCCCGCCTGAGGAAGGGAGAAGCCAAATCGTTCAAGGATCCTTCGACCTGCCGGCCCGGTCAGGAAATAACGGAACTTCAGCGCCTCCTGCAGGTGGCGGGTCGAAGCAAGTACCACTCCGCCCTGCCGTATTGCGGGGTGAGCAGACTGCGGCACGGGCCAGGACTTGCCGCTGCGCTTTGGCCCTGCGACAAGAGACAATGCCACCACCCCGGCGTCGGCGCCCCCCGACTGCACGAAAGTAACGGCCTCGGAAGCACTCTCTGCGATGACCAGGCGGTCGCCGGCCTTTGTGTAAACCCCGAGAGACTTCATCGCGGCCACGGCCGCCCGGCCGTAAGGTGCGTGCTCGGGGTGGGCGATGGCTATCTTATGCACCGAGGGATGCGTCAGGGTGTCGATGCCGAGAGATCCGGGATCCAGGGCAGAACCGCTTGGGACCCAGACGGCGATGCGTCCGACCGCGTACTCAAACGGTCCTTCGGCGTGTGCGAGGCCTTTGGCGTGAACCTTTTGCGCATAGGCCATGTCGGCCGAAAGGAATATGTCGAAGGGAGCGCGGCCGGAAGCCTGGGCAAACAGGGTTCCGGAGGAGGCGAAGATGGGCTGGATCGGCAGCCTTCCGCCCGCTTTCAAAAATCCGGCCTCCAGATCGTCCATTGCGAACCGCAGGTCTGAGGCCGCGGCGATCCTCAACGCGTCTCGAGGGGAGCCGGATCCGGCGGGGGCGGCCGGCTCCCCGCAGCCCACGCCGACGATGCCCATGCACAGCAGCAGCAGGGCCCATAGGTGCCCGGGAAGGGAAAAGCGCCTGCTCACCGGCGTGGGGGGATCTATTCCCCGGCCGCGACAGCCAGTACCGCTGAGCGAAACGAGTCCGGATCGAGCGCAGGATAGCGGTAAAGCTCAGGTTCTATGGCCTTGAATAGTTCGACTAACTTTCCTGGCTCGACTAGACCCTCTTCGAGCATTGCGGCCACGTCCAGAACATCCTGCCGGTGGCCCCTCTCAATCTTCGAAAGGGCCTGCGCGTAGGGGTCGTAATGGAAAAAGACTGCCTGACCGGCCGCTCGTATGAACAGGCTGCGGTCGCGCCAGTCTGGCAGTGGAGGTATGAAATCGTCCGGCGCCGCCAGCTCCACGTTTAGTTTCAGCTTCTCCTTCAGCCGCGGGAGCTCACGGAGGATCCGATCCGATTCAGGAACGATGCGGATATCAAGATCAACAGTTGCCTCCCGCCATCCCCTGGCCACGGCCAGCGCCCCCCCGGTAAAGAAGATCTGAGTGGGGGCGTTGGCTACCTTGCCGATCTCGTCCATGAAGCGTTCAAGCGCGTCCGGCCCCGCTAACTCGCGCATTCGGCGGCTCTCTCGAAGCTGACCAGCCGGCGGATGAGGGAGTTGTAGCGTGAGTGAGCAGAATCCTGGTCTTCGGCGGCAAGAGCCGCGTAAAGGCGCAGCTCCGGCAGGTCGAAAGGCCGGTCGATCTCCAGACCAAGTCGTTTGAGCCGCGGAAAGCCAATTGACACCAACAGGGAAGGCACCGACTCGACCCCTTGCCTGAGGTCGGCAATGCCCTGCTCGATCAGGTCCGATCCGGGGAGAAGCACAATCCCATCGTACCAATGGGTTAGCCAGCAAAAGGCCCACCCCGGCTCCCATGAAGTCGGGCCGTAGCCCTCATAGAATCCATACTCTCAGTACCCAGACATTCAGTGAGGGCAGACCATCGGAGAGCGTTCCAGAGCCTCGTTAGCGGAACTGGCCGCACGGACGCCGCAGGGCCGGGACCGCTTCATGGATTTTCTCCGGGCCGCGAGCATCGTGATCGTTGTGCTGGGCCACTGGTTTATCGGGATGATCTACTGGAACCGCGGCGTGATCGGCACCACCAGCGCAATCGGCCTGACCCCGTGGATGTGGCTGGCAACCTGGTTTCTGCATGTGATGCCGATCTTCTTTTTCGTAGGGGGCTTTTCCAATCTCGTCACGTACCGGTCGTACGAGAGGAAGAAGCTGCCGATATCGCAATTCCTGAAGACGCGGGCGTTGAGATTGGTCAAACCCAGTCTGGTGCTGGTTGCGGTCTGGATTCCCATCCAGGTGGTAATGCACATCCTCGATATCGGCCGGCCCACGGGATGGCTGCTGCGAGGCGTGAAGCCGCCGGGGGCGACGGTGCCCTTCGGTCCCCTATGGTTTCTGGGGGTTTATCTGCTGGTCGTGCTGGCGGCGCCTTTTACCATCGCCCTTCACCGCCGCTTCGGCCTGGCGGTGCCGGCTCTGATGATCGCGGGGGCTTTCGCGGCGGACATAGTCGGTTTCGCCGGGGGCCGCCCCGGAGTCAGATGGTTTAACGCCGCTTTGGTCTGGCTTATCCCCCACCAGCTCGGATATTTCTACGCCGACGGAAAGATCCAGAATCTCGGCCGTACAAGGCTCGCGGCGATGGCCCTGGCCGGGCTTGGAATGCTGATTGCCCTCACCAACCCGATCTTCGGGGAGTACGGCCGGCAGTGGTTTCCCGGCATCGGCCACTACCCAAAGAGCCTGATGGGCACCGACGTCGAGCCCATCTCGAACGCCTTTCCTCCTACTCTGTGCCTTCTGGCGATGGGCTTCTGGTCGATCGGCCTGGTGTTGCTTGCACGTCCCACCCTCACAAGATGGCTGGAAAGACCGGGCCCGTGGAAGGCGACCATTTTCATAAACGGGATCATCATGACCCTGTTTCTCTGGCACATGACCGCTTTCCTGGTAGCCGTGCTCATGCTCTGGCCACTGGGGTTCGGACGCCAGACCGACACCGTCGCAAGCTGGTGGTGGGAGAGGCCGCTGTGGCTCGGCGTCCCGGCCGCGATTCTGGCCGGAATCGTCCTGCTCCTCGGACGGTTTGAGCGGCCAGCCACCGCATCGCCGAAGACCGGGGGTTCCACTTAGAGGAAGAAAATTGCGTTGCCTGGTTCACATCGCTTATTTCGGGGGAAATACAGTCCGAAGTTATTGGGAGATGCAAGACGGAGAAAGGGACACCAAGTGCGCCGTGAAGATACCTCTAGCCAATACCATGAGCTTGTGCTCGTGCTACGCGGGCTGGGCGCGACCGCCTGCGCTTTCTTTGCCATCGGCACGATTTTGATGTACACGCTGGCCAATTCCACCGAGGGAGCCCTGTGGTCGACCGCCGCCATGGCGGTCAGCTTCCTGCTGGCGACGCGGAGATACGAATAGGCCGCCGGCCCTTCCCCTAAACAAACGGGCGGGCGTAGACTGGCCGTTGAAAACGGCTTTCAAACCCAGCGAAAAGGGAGTGGTGCTGATGCTAGGCGACTGTCCGGTTGTTCCCATGATCCCGACCAGGGACCGGGCCCGTGCCCGGGATTTCTACGAAAACACGATGGGCCTGAAGATGTCCAGAGACCAAGACGAGGGCATGGAATTCCAGTCCGGAGGCGGGACGATCTGGGTCTACGAGACCTATGTGAACATTCCAGCAGAGCACACTCTGGCGGTATGGAATGTCAAGGATCTGGATTCCGAGATGGAGGTTCTTCGCTCCAAGGGCGTGCAATTTGAGGAATACGACTTCCCCGAACTCAAGACCGAAAACGGTGTTGCCACCGGCGGGCTAGGCAAAGCGTGCTGGTTCAAGGACCCCGACGGAAATATCCTCAGCCTGATTCAGGAAAACTAGGAGCCGCCTACCTTATATAGAAGCCTCCTTCTCCGGCGGGCGGTTCCCAGGTGGCCTCCACCGAATCGACCCTGGCGAGAGGGGGTCCCGTACGGCACCAATCGATCGCGGAATCGACTGCAGGCTTCGGTCCTTCGAACGCCGCCTCGACCGATCCCCCGGGAAGGTTGCGGACCCAGCCGCACACACCGAGGCGCCGGGCCGTGCGGGCGGTTTCGGCCCGAAAGAAGACGCCCTGGACGAGACCGGAGATCAAGACCCTGGCCCTCACGGCACCCTCGCTCATAGCCTTATTCATATCGCGGCCGGCCCTGCCCGGCGGCTTATGATGAATCCATGCCCGGCGTTGATGTAGTCACGATCGGCAGCGGCCGCCTGACCACGGCCGAAGTGGCGGCCGCGGCGGCCGGTGCGAAGGTGGACCTTAGCGGCGAAGCCCTGCAGCGGATGAAGGAGGCCCGGGGCGTCGTCGATGCCCTGGTGGCCGGCGATACTCCAATCTACGGCCTCAACACCGGGCTCGGGCATATGCGAGACCAGCGGGTGGCGATCGACCTGCTGCGCGACTACCAGATGGCGACCCTGAAGATCCACTGGGGCGGCCTCGGCCCCCCGCTGCCCGCGGAGGTGGTCCGGGCCGCGATGGTCGCAAGGGTGGCGGGCCTGGCGCTGGGGGGAGCGGGCGCCAGCCCTGCCGTGGCCGAGACGCTGGTCGCGATGCTCAATGCGGGCGTCCATCCGGTTGTGCCGCTGGTCGGGTCGGTGGGGGCCTCCGACCTCATGCACATGGCCGCGATCGGGATGGTGGCGGTCGGGCTCGGCAACGCGGTGCTGAACAGCGAACTGCTGGCCGGAGGGGAGGCTCTCAGCAGATCCGGGATCGAACCGCTGCGCATGGAACCCAAGGACGCTTTGTCGCTGGTTTCGGCCAACGGAGTCTCGGTGGGCCACGGTGCGCTGGTCGTAGAGAAGGCCCGAACCACGGTCGGACTGCTCGATGTTGCCGCGGCCCTGTCGATGGAGGCCAACCGCGGCAACCCGTCGGTCACCGAACCGGAAGTGGCGGCCGCCAAGCCGATCCCCGGCCAGATCGACGCCGCCGCGCACATTCGCAGGCTTCTGGAGGACAGCGATCTTTGCTCGGCGGGCGGACCTAAGTCGGTGCAGGATCCCCTTTCCTTCCGGGTGGCCCCCCAGGTGTACGGAGCAGTCCGGGAATTGCTCGCCTTCACCCGGCGGGCGGTCGAGGACGAGCTGGCGTCGATGGACGACAACCCCCTGGTCGTGACCGAGCAGAACCGTATCGTCAGCAACGGAAACTTTCACCCGATGCTGATGGCGCTTTCATTCGATGCGCTGCGACCCGGGCTGGTCCACGCGGGGCAGCTCAGCGACCGCCGCATGGGCCATCACTTCGACCACCTGTTCGCCGATCCCTCCTTCATGGAGGACGCCGGGATGAAGGCGGCGGGCTCCTTCGGGGGCGTCGGCCTGGCCCGTTATTCGGCCGCCGCCCGGTACGCCGAGCTGCGCCAGTACGCCGCACCGGCCACTCTGGACATCCCACCGCTCGACCTCGGAGTCGAGGACCATTCGACCAACGCGCCCTTCACCGTCCGACGGACCGAAGAAGCAATCGCGCTGCTGGATGAACTCATTGCCGCCGAGATCCTCACCGCCCACTACATCCTTCGATTTGCCGGCGAGCCGACCGCCCGGCTGGGCAGAGGCACCTGCGCCGCGGTCGACACGATGAAAGAGGGACTGTCCGGCCTTCCCGAGGGAGCCCCGCTGGAGCAGACCCACGCCGAGCTGGTAAAGCTGCTGCCTCGCATCCTCGCAGCCGCAGAGGCTGCCATCGGATGAACAACCGGCGGGCTCTGGTTCTCGCCACGGCCGCCCTGGCAGGCTCGACCGCCATCTTGGACACCAGCATCGTCAACCTTGCCCTGCCGGCGATCGGCAAGGCCTTCGGAACCGACGCCTCCGGGCTGGCCTGGGCCGTCAACGCCTACGTACTTCCGTTCGCGGTCTCGATACTGGCGGCCGGGCGGCTGGGAGACGCTTTCGGCCGCCGCCGGGTGCTAGCTGCCGGCGGGGTCATGTTTGCGATCGGCTCGGCCGGTTGCGCCCTCGCCGGCTCGTATGCGGCGCTGCTCGCGATGAGAGCGGTCCAGGGATTGGGGGGCAGCCTGCTTATGACGGTTTCGCTGGCGACGGTGTCGGCCACCTTCGACGAAGCAACGCGCCCCAAGGCCCTGGGAATCTATTTCGCCTCGGGGGCGACCGCCGGGGCCGCCGGGCCGATCATCGGCGGAGTGCTTACCGACCTTTTTGGCTGGGAGGCGATGTTCTCGATGCAGGTACCGCTTTCGCTGGCCGTGACCGGCGCCGCACTCGCCTTCCTCGACAGGCCCGCGGAGGCGCGGCGCCCGAACCTGGACCTGCCGGGCCTGGGACTCGCCACCGTTATGCTCGGCGGAGTCAACTTCGCCATTCTTCAGGCCAACGATCGGGGGTGGACGTCTCCCGTCATCGTTTCCTCGTGGCTTTTGGCGATCGCCGCTCTGGCCCTGTTCATTGTCCGGGAACGAACCGCGGCAGCGCCGGCGGTGCGGCTCGAAGTATTCCGCAACCGCAGATTCGTTGCATCGAGCCTGGTCGGGGCCGCGGCCTGGTTCGCCCTGCTTTCGGGAACCATCCAGGTGGCCGTTTATTTGCAGGAAGGCCGGGGGCTGAACCCTACCCAATCCTCGCTGGTGATCTTGGCCTGGCCTCTCGCCGCCCTGGTCGTTTTCCTGAAGTCCAGCGGCGTGGTTCGCCGCTTCGGCAGCCAGCCGACGATGTTCGTGGCTCTGGGAATTTCGGTGCTCTTCGCCGCCATGATGCCCTTCTTCGGCGAGGGGACTCCGCTGCCAGTGGTCTCAGCCATTGCCGCCGCCGGCGGCGCCGCAATCGCGCTGTCGGTCACCGCAAGTACCGTGTGCGCGGTGGCCGAGTTTCCGCCGAGCGAGGCCGGAATCGCCTCGGGCATCTTCAACAGCCTGAGGCAGGTGGGCTCGGCCCTCGGCGTGGCCATCCCCGCCGCCGCCTACGATGCGGCGACCGGCGGTTCGCTGGGGGGTACGGCGGCGTTCAACGGAAGCGCCTGGGCGTTCGGAAGCCGCCTCGCGGTACTGGCGCTGCTGCTGGTCGTGGTGGCGGCGGTCCTGCCGCGGTTGCGGCCTGCGATACCGGAGAGGGCCGCCGCCTGAAAGGCAGGGTATCTAGCTATAGCTACTTGACCGTCATAATGTCTCCATGTATGACGTAGATAGTGACTATTGTTATGGCGTATACTCTGTCGCATGATTGAGTTCAGAACCGACTCCTTCGGGCAGCCGCCTTTCGAGAGGTAGTGAACAATCACATTCCGGCTGGCGTGACCAAAATGAAGACGCGCTTGCTAGAGGCGCTGATCGACGAGTTAGGAGGCAGACAAGAGCAGGTGAATACAGCATGAGCTCAGTAAAAGAAACAAAGCCAACGACTACCCGCTTCTCGGATCGTGTTGTCACGATTGCAGAGCGACTAGCTCTTAGCCAGGAAGATATAGGAGAGATTGTCGGTGCCTCTGGCCGCACAGTTAACCGATGGCATACGAGTGATGCGGTTCCGCAACGCCCTACGAAGCAAAGGCTGATTCAGCTAGCGTATGTTGCTGAGGCCCTTTCTCAAGTCATGAAACCAGAGGATTCCAATCTTTGGATTTTTCAACCCAATCGCCTTCTGGATCACGACACTCCCGCCGACCGTATCCACAGTGGTGACTATCGCTCTGTCTTGCGTCTCATAGACGCTTTGGCGGACGGGATCATCACCTAGTGAATGACCAGCGCCGTATTAATCGGCAACTTCCGCAGTCGCGAACGCCAGAAAGATTTTGAAAAAGGTCTCGCGGTTATGGGGGCCCGGTGAAAACGGGTGAGCCCCGCCGTCATCGCGTGACGTCAAAAGATTTTTGAAAAAGTTTCGGCAGTTAGCCCTTACGGAGCTCCAATTGTCGGCACCAGCTGGTATAGTCGTACAT
>JBOGWH010000372.1:0-1453 GCA_050692975.1 Actinomycetota bacterium
GGCAGACAGGCCGCGCCGGCTCCGACCCCGACGTCGATCACCACTGCGCCGTCGGGCAGAGCTTCGAGGGCCTTCTGAGTGGACGGCGAGACATCGCCGGCAAGTGCAGCTTCCGCCCGGCGGCGAAAGGGCTCGAGGGGGAGTTTCCAGGGGGTGTCGGGCGCGGCCTTGATTATTTCCTCGGGTACCGCGAGCGCTTCTAGGGCGGCTCTCCAATCCTCGACTGCACCCATACCGGGCAGTCTAGGGCACACGCAGGCCGCTACGGTCTATGAAGCAGGAGGTCTCAAGTCTCGGTCGTTCTTCAGCGGGCCAAGGAACACCCCTCTCCGCGGATTCAGCCGGAGGACTGAACCTAGATCGATGATCGATCAGTGCGGAGGTTTCTGGAATTCATCCTTTTCCTCAACCACGATTGATTGGTCGAGGATTTGGTCTACGTCGGCGCGGAAGCGTGCGTAATCGATCCGGTAGGTTGAGCCTGCTGAAGTCGTGAGCAACTCGCGAGGCACGAAACGGCGATACGGCACTGGTTTAAGTTCCGCCACGGGCGTCCCATGTCTGGTAATCACCAATGTCTCGCCCCGCTGAACGTATCGAAGCACCGCGGTCGTCTCGTCCCCTAGCTCTCTTTGGGAAATCCTACGGGCCATACCCCATTTTAGTGGCCAAGCACAGAAGCGTCCTTACCCCCCGGTCCCCGCCCCCGGTCTAAATAAGGTCACCCCGAGCCAGAGAATCCGCTCCTTACCGCCCTTCCGAGTGCCGCGCCATCCGCGCCATCGGGGCCATCCGTTAACTTGCATCACCCAGTGGGCCCGATAAATGCGGCACAACGCGAAAGGCTCAAGAGCCTTGCAAAATGCGAGATGCTCCTGGTGGGTTCCGGCAACGCGGCATCGCGAAGCGTTGCCGGTGCGCTCGGGCAATCGCGGCACCATCGCGTAACCTGTCAGAAGATTTCGACAAACACTCCCGCAGTTATGGGGGCCCGGTGAAAACGGGTGAGCCCCGCCGTCATCGCGTGACGTCAAAAGATTTTGCAAAAGTCTCGCAGTTATGGGGGCCCGGTGAAAACGGGTGAGTGTCGCTGACATCGCGTAACCTGTCAGAAGATTTCGAAAAACATTCCCGCAGTCATGGGGGCCGGTCGAATGGGTGAGCCCCGCCGTATCGCGTGACCTGTCAGAAGATTTTGAGAAACACTCCCGCAGTCATGGTGGCCCGGTGAAACGGGTGAGCCCCGCCGTCATCGCGTGAACGTCAAAAGTTTTTTTGAAAAAGTCCCTGCAGTTAGCGCTTTCGGAGCCAGAATTGTCGGCACCAGCTGGTATAGTCGTACACATGTTCGACTCAATTAAGGACATCCGGGGCGCACTGCAGGAAGCAGCCTCGGGCTTAAGCCCTGAACTGCTGCGGCCCTGCGACGCTGCCGCGCTGCTCGAGGAATACG
>JBOGWH010000373.1:0-6670 GCA_050692975.1 Actinomycetota bacterium
CTGAGATAGTGAACACCAAGACCGAGCCGGGCTACCCCGATGATCATCACAAGACCCAGGGTCAGGGCAACGACGGCTTTTCTCCATCGCTTCGCGACGAGCGGGAGGAAAATCAGCAGGATGGCCCCGTAGACGACCGTCGTGCTCATCACATGGCCGGATGGGAAGCTCTGCCCGCTCTGAAAAGTAATTGCCGCCGGGTCCCTGAATTCCGGGCGGGGCCGGTCGACGGCAAGCTTGACCACCGTGTTGATGACGACTCCGGCAGATGTCGCGCCCATGTAAAGGGCCAGGCGCTTGCGACCGGTTCTGAAGAGATAAAAGCAAATTCCTCCCACGATGAGCCAGAGCAGTGGGGGAAAGCCCAGAAAGCTGATGGCGTTAAACAGTTTGCTGGTCCAGGCATTCTCCAGTTTCATCGCGAAGAGCCGGTCCGAAAGGGCGGTGTCCCACTCGACTAGCCAGGTCTTTCTGCTCACCTGCAATATCAGCCAGGCGAATGGGATTCCGATCAGGGAGAGGGCCACGGCAAACAGCGTTAGGCGGAAACCGTAGCGCTGAAGAGGGTCGAGTCTCCGCGCCAGAATGTTGTTAATCATGCCAGTCACCCTAATCCTGCCCCTTGCTCGGCTTGGAAGGGGCTTCAGTTTGTTCCCGCATCCTGGCCCTCAAGGATGCCGATGCGCGTGCGGGCGGGCCGCTTCGGGATTTCGGTTTGGGCGTGCCTCCCTGCGGCTAAAAGCAAGCGATGACTAAATCGCCCCTGCTGAAAACTGCTCTTATCTGGCTCGCCGGTGTTCGGGTTGTGCTGGGCATTGCAGCGATTCTCAGCGCGAAGTGGCTTTACAAAGAGCATTTCATCTGGCTCGTAGTTATGCGGCCGACCAAAGAGGTCATGCTTGCGGGTGCCTTTCTTGCCCGACGCCGGGGGGACCCAACACTTCTGTTCCAAATCGCGCTGGCAACCATCCCGCTTTCTATTCTCGGCGTCTGGCACTTTTACTACCTGGGGAGGCTGAATTCCAAGGAGCTTACAGAGGGGTCTCTACCGGAGCCGGCCAGGCGCATGTTTCCCACCGATAAGTTCAATCGTCTCCAGAGGGTGCTCAAAAAGAAAGGGCAAAAGGTGGTTTTTCTGGGGAGACTCGCAGCATTTCCTTCCTCGATGCTAGCCGCAGCGGCGGGCTCATCGGAGGTGCGTCTACGTCCCTTCGTGAGAGCGGATTTGCTCGGGGCCGCCGCCGCCTTGGTGGAAGTAATGGGGATCGGGTACTTGCTGGGGCACATCTTCAAACCGGATCGTCCCGAGACCTCATGGATTCTGACCGGCGTCGGGGTGTCAGCTCTTTTTGTCCTGCTGAACATGATCGGAAGGCAGCTCACGAAGGATTAGTCAAGTCCGGAGGCCCGGGTGGAGTCAGCCGTTCTTTCGGTGTCGATCGGAGCGTAGATCTTCAGAGCTGCCGGCAACTTTGCTATCCCGAAGTGCTCGGCCACATCGAATGTCTCCCCGTCGCAGGCCACCTTCATCGGTCCACCCGGTGACTTGATGGTTAATTCCCTGGTCAGATACCCCTCATACAGGGAGTCCGCGGCCAGAGTTCCGCGCAGCGCCGCTACCAGCAGGCGAAGCTTCCCCCAGGGGCCGCGGGCATGAAACAGGCGAACATCGAGCATCCCGTCGTCGAGGCGTGGCCGCCGCCCGGGGGCCAAGCCGGCCGGCTCGTAGCGACAGTTTCCGATAAACACCATCCACACCCTCACTTTTCGACCGTCGATCTCAAGATCAATCGGAGAGCATCGCCGGAGTACTTTTGTCAGAGCAACGGCCCCCGCCGGCCACTTGCCGATTCTCGACTCCAGCCGGTCCCGGGTCTCAACCAGGTCTACGTAACCGCCAATGCTGGCGGTGTTGAAGAACAGCTTGCCATCCAGAGTGGCGGCATCGATTGCCGCCGCCCGCCCTTTCCTTACCGCGGCGAGAGCGTCCGACGCGGACTGAAGGCCCAGGTCGCGAGCCAGGTGGTTCAGGGTCCCGGCCGGGACCAGAAGGAATGGCTTTTCGGTCTTAACGGCAACCTCGGCGCCGGAGCGGACGGACCCGTCTCCCCCGGCAACGCCGAGAGCAATAGCTTCCGCCGAGGCATCGATCAAAAGTTGCTGCAAATCCACACCCTCATCCAAAGATCTGACTTCGGCTCGCGGCAGGACCGAGATGACCTGCTGGGTCGGGTCCTTCGAAAGCATGGGCCCTGATGAAGGATTAACCGCCACAAAGACTCCCTGGCCTTTTGGAGACGGCTGCAGCTGAAGTGGACGGGCGGCGGGTCCCTCTCCGGTTTGAGCCAGTTCTTCGGGAACCCACAGCCGGACTGCGGCGAGAGCAATAGCTGCACCGATTCCGGCCCCGGCGATAACGTCGCTGGGGTAATGAACGCCGAAATGTACCCTCGAATACGCGACCCCCGCCGCGGCAGCAGCCGCCGGGATGCCTAGCGCAGGAAACTCCAGAGCGACTCCGGTCGCAAACGCGGCTGCCGAGGCGGAGTGCCCGGAAGGAAACGAATAGGTCGTGGGGAGCCTGATGACTCTCCGGCTCCTCGGAATGGAACTGGGGTCCGGGCGGCGGCGGCGGGCCAGGAACTTTATCGGCAGATTCACCAGGAAAGAAGTCAGCGTCACCGAGACGATGCCGCGGGCTGCAGCGCGCTTCGAGCGACGACCCCCCAGGGTGGCCAGAGCCAGCGAAGCGCCGACCCAGAGCAGCGACTTGTCCGCCGCCCTTGTCAGGAGATACAGCGCGCGGTCGCCACTCTTTGATTTGGTTCGGAGGGCCTTACGATAAATGGACTGGTCGAACTCGTGCAGGGCCCGTGCGAGCTGGGTCATTGATCTTGTGCCTGGAAGTTGGCGTCCTCGGCGTTCACTTTAGTTCGATCACCACTACTGTCTTTCTGCCGCCCTTCGAGTTCGCGTCTTCGAGGGATTTTGGTTCTGACCGTTGCCCCCCACTCGTTCTCTTGGCTGTTGGCCTTGCCGTCTCTGCTCGTTTTCCGTACGCGTCCCGTTGACCGTCCTGTTACTTGGAACGTCGTCCCGTTTTGGCGTTGACAGCACGCAGCAGCTGCGCTTTGTTCATCCGGGTCCTACCGCTTATTCCCCGGTCCTTGGCCTCCTCGTAAAGCTGGTCGCGGGTGCGGCCGCCGCTGCCGCTGCGAGACCGAAGGCCTCCTCGCCGGCCGGAAGAGATGTCTTCACGAGAAAGCCTCGACGATGACTTCGCCTCTCCAGAGCGCGCCCGTTCCTTGTTGACGGTCCGGGCTGCGATCTCCTCGGCCTTGGATGCCCTGGTGCCTTTTTTCTTAAGGCCTTCCTTTATGTGCTTATACTGCCGTTCTCTCTTGTCGCTCCACGCTTTCTGAGGCATCGGATTCTCCTTTCCTTCTCAGGGAGAAATGTACCCGGCGAAGGGACCGCCGAAAACGGGCCAGCGTGAACGCCGGCGTGGACCGGTGCGTAGAATTCCTCGGTCACATGAGTGAAATCGATAAAGTTCTCCAGTACAGCCGGGCCCGCGAATTTGAGCGCCGCGCTCTTCCCTCGCCGCCTGCACGGGAATTAGCCATCGTCGCCTGTATGGATGCCCGTGTGAACCCCGCCGAGATCCTGGGGCTCATGGAAGGCGATGCCCACGTAATTCGCAACGCGGGGGGCGTGGTCACCGAAGACGTCATTCGGTCACTGACGATCTCCCAGCAAATCCTCGGCACAAAGGAGATCATGCTGATCCATCACACGGGCTGCGGAATGGTCTCTTCAAACGAGGAGGAGATGAAGGACCGCATCGAGGCGGAATGCGGAATGCGGCCGCCCTTTTCGCTCGGAGCCTTCCCCGACCTGGAGGAAGACGTACGAAGCGGAATCGCTCGCATTAAGGAGAGCCCCTTTATCGCCCACAAAGATGAGGTGCGCGGCTTTGTTTACGATCTCGAGGAAGGCTGCCTTAGGGAGGTCTAGTTGTTAGCGCCCTCCCCATAACCATTTTCTTGGCCGCGCATACAGGCCCTGCCCCTAGACCAAGTCCCCCTGCGCGCCGGATGAGCGTTAATTCGTGGCCTGCGATCGCTCTTTTAGCTCAGGTTGCAAGCAACGGCCCAACCTGGCTGCTTACTGGACCATTACCTTTACCCTGGCTGCTTACTGGACCATTACCTTTACCCTGGCTGCTTACTGGACCATTACCTTTACCTTCGCCGTGACCGGTGGGTCGAGAGGAGTGTGGTCATTATTAACAAGCTGCGCCCCCAGGACGTGCTCCCCGGCTGCGACATTTTTCCATGTGTGAGATGTCTCCTGCGCAGCATGGTAAGTGTTCGTATCTGCCGTAACGGCCGGCTTGCCGGCTTCCGTCGGGAGTTCATCCACATCGATGTAGAAGTGAATGTGCCCTTCGCCAGCAGATGCCGCCTCTCCAAGCTTGTCGACGACGTCGAAATTGGCCACATCAAGCTTGACCTCGACGTCGCCCGGGGACACCGTTGTGCCATCCGAGGGGGAAGCAATATCGAGAGTCGGATTGCCTTGTTCGCCTTCGTCATCGGTCGTTTGAGCTCCTGGGGTACGGGTGGATTCCATCGTAGGGCTCTGCTCCTGCCCGCATCCCACCAGAAGGCTGAGTAGCGCCGCGGCCAATAGATAGCGAAGGTTGCGCATCGGTTCTCCTTTCGGTAAACCCAACTGGGTTTACGAGTTTATCGATGGGTTTGGCGTGTTTACTGGTGGCTCCACGATCAGCTTGCCCCGCAAACGAAAAATCTAACTCAGGGGCGACCCATCACGACAGGGCTTTCGGCCCGTGGGAGCCGTCCCCTAGCTACTCAAATCCACCGATAGGTTCCCACGGGCATCAAGAATAGCCCGCCATGTCCTTCGGCCGGTCCTGGGTTGGGGTAGCCGAGTGCCGTTTCATAGCCCAGCGGGTCTCGGCCATGGTCATGAATGCTGATTGGCATGAATTCAGGGATGCTGCCGCTCGCCCACTGTGGACGAAGAGGAACCCGTGGATAGGCGGAAGGTCAGGTCGCCGGTGAAGGCAGAGCTTTTAGTTGGGCCAGTGCGCTAAGGAAGCCTTCGAGCAGCGGATAGTCGCGTCGAAGCTTCAGATTGAGTCTTCGTCCCGAACAAACGAGCATCGCCGGAACCGAAAGGTAGCGATAGCGGAGCCTCTTTGCCCGAAGGTCACCTTTTGGCTCGAGGTCGCCGATCAGCTGAGTCCACCTCAATAGGTTGTGTGCGGTGACGACGATCAAAATCCACGTCCAGTTGGCATAAAAAGCGTGCTTTCTCAGGACCTCAAGACCGAAGTTTTCCTTCAGCTCTCTCATGCCCGCTTCGACCTGGGCTTTATGACGGTGCTCTGATTCCAAAACGGCGGCACCGGTTTCGTGATCGTTGGTCACCAAGATCCAGTAGTGGTAGCCGCCGGTTTCTAGGTCGAGTTGCTCGCCGGGCTTCTTGGCAATGCGCTTGACCACGTGGCGCCGGAAAACCTTACTTTTGGAAAGCCGGTAGCCAAACTCCGCTACCTGACCGACTTTGTCGTCCTGGCAATCCGACCAAGAAATCTCGTCAATGCGCCTGATTACGCCGGTAATTCGCTGGGTGACCGGAACTGCGCACAGGTAAGTGACCCCTCTGGCCTGCAGGTCGCAAAGCAATTTGTCGGAATGGAACCCACTGTCGAAACGGGCTCGGATCGGGACTCCATCGGGCATCCGGCGCAGACACTCGTCGACGAAAGGAACGATTCCTTTCGAGGTGTTGGCCTTGCCCCGGCGCAGCTTGACGTGAAGACAAACGCCGTACTCGGCGACAAAGCACATAAGCGGGTGCAGAGCATAGCGCTTTAGCCAGGTGGCATCGGCGCCTTGCCGCCTGGAAGACCGGCTTCGGATGTAGGTGGAATCAAAATCCAAAGTCAGTTGTTTGATCTCGCCCAAAAGCTGAAAGGCGGTTCGATGAACACTTCGAAGCGCCTTGTTGAACTGCCCGACGTGCCCCAGGGTAAAGCGGCGCAAGAACGCTCCGGCAGTCTGCGGAGCCGGCACGGCGAACCCACGCAGCTTCTTTTGAACCTTGTCGGCCCGGGCGATCGCCAGATCGTCAAGACAACCAGCCCCCATGGCCACCGCCTCGGCCATTGAGGCGATGAACTGCCCCTCGTTTAAACCGCGGCTGCGCTTTTTCACATGAAGATTACGCTTCACCGCTTCAACAAGCCCGATCGCGCGGATCACTTGCCGGATCAAAACCGCCCCTGCATGTGCCGTGATCTCACGATTTGTTGTGGAAACCTGGACTACCGGCGGGAGTGGGTTTATGCTCACCTTGGAGATGCCTCCTGTTCTAGGGGATGACTTGCTCTTGTCAGCTGCCATCCTCCCTGGTCAGGAGGCTTTTCTTATTGTTTTAAGGGGAGTGAACGGGGACCCATCACCGATTTATCGGTGGTTCTAAGTAGCTAAGACTACGAACTTTCAGGGTGCGTCGGCGACTACGGGTTCTGCGGGTCACTCAACCCGCGCTTCAATGGCTGGCTCCCTTCGGTGCGATGGGATTGATTGGTTCCCTTGGGCCCATTGGTTTCCTTGGGTCCGGAGAATGCTCCCTG
>JBOGWH010000374.1:0-12350 GCA_050692975.1 Actinomycetota bacterium
GGCCGGACCGCGGCGAGCCGTTGTTCTTTGCGGTCCTCGGAAGCGACACGCGGGTCGGGCCCCCGTCCGGTGGAGGAGGGCGGTGCGATGCAATTCACATTGTCGCCATCAACCCGCAGGCAAAAGCCGGGACGATATTGAACATTCCCCGCGACTCCTTCATCGGCGGCCAGAAGATCAACGCCAATTGCGTGGGAGGCGCCGAGCGTATGGTCGGGGCCCTGAAGTCACTGAGCGGGCTGCCGATCCACTACTACGCGATCACCGAATTCAGCAACTTCGTCAAACTCTTCGACGATCTGGGCGGGCTGGAGGTCAACGTGCCCTACGACATGAAAGACTCGCCTTCCGGCGCCGATTTTCGCCCCGGCCCGCTTCTCATGACCGGCGGTCAGGTCCTGTCCTTCAGCCGCAACCGCAAGCACGCCCCCGGCGGAGACTTCGGCCGAACCGAAAACCAGGGCCGCGTGATACTTGCCACGCTTGCGAAATTCCGCAAGGAGATGGCCGACCCCCACCGATTGTTCGACTACATAAAGCTTGCCCGGCGTCATACCGCCACCACGGTCCCGGTGACCGAGATGATAAAGCTGGCGTTGATCGCGAGGGATATCGATCCGGCAAACGTGGTCAACAAGAACATTCCCGGAGGCACCGGCTCGGCCGGAGCCGCCAGCGTGGTTTTCCTCAGTCCCGGAGACATTTTCGCCCGAGTCCGGGACGACGCCATCCTCTAGGCCCCCCAGACTCCGGACGCCGAGGCAACTCGGGGCGGGGATAATGGGCTCATCTTGACCCCCATCGCAGTTCACTAACAGAAATGTCTACCGTTGCGGCCTACGCGGCCTTTATCGGCTTCGTGCTGGCCATGCTCGTGGTGGACCTTAAGTTCTTTCATTCCGAAGCCAAGCCGCCGAGCACCAAGGATTCTGCGATCTGGACGGTCGTCTGGATTCTCCTTTCCATAGCTTTCGGGGCGGGCATCTACTACGTAAAAGGACCGACGGTTGCCGCCGAGTACTTCAGCGGCTATCTGCTCGAAAAGGCGCTGTCGGTAGACAACATGTTCGTCTTCCTGGTGATCTTTTCGTACTTCTCGGTCAAATCGGATTACCAGCACCGGGTGCTTTTCTTCGGGATTCTCGGGGCCATCGTTTTCAGGGGAATCTTCATTGCTCTGGGCAACACTCTGATCCACCGGTTCGAATGGATCGTCTATGCGTTCGGAGCCCTTCTTTTGTACACCGCCTACCGGATAGCCAGAGGAGCGGCCGAAGAAGTACATCCCGAGCACAACCCGGTCCTTAAGCTGTTCCAGCGGCACTTCCGGACCACCAGCCGCTACCACGGCCACAAGCTGTTCGCCGTCGAAAACGGCAAAAGGGTTGCCACGCCCCTTTTTGTCGTCCTGCTGATAGTTGAGACCACCGACATAGTCTTTGCCGTGGACTCCATCCCGGCTATCTTCGCCATCACCAGAGACCCGTTTATCGTCCTGACCTCCAACGTGTTCGCGATCCTGGGCCTGCGGGCCCTTTATTTTCTGCTCGCGGGAAGCGTGGACCGCTTCCACCTTCTGAAATACGGCCTGGGCATCATCCTGGCTTTTGTGGGAGTAAAAATGCTTCTCAGCGACGTGTGGCATCCGCCGATCGCTCTGTCGCTTGGGGTCATCGCCGGCGTTTTGGCGATCACATCGGTGGCCTCGCTGATGATCACCCCCAAGCACGAAAGGGTTGCATCGGAGGCTTCACCACCCTCGTAGCAGGGCCAAAGCATGAAAAAAACTTTGGATGGCGCCGTGGGTTTTGACCTGTTCATCCGTTTAAAGTCTCAACCCGCCAGTGCACCCCGGTACAGGCCGGACCGGCGGGTGAGAAAGTCTCTTTCCGGGCGTGGGTTTCGGCGCCGGAGACCGTTATTTCTTATGGTGGCTCAGGCGCGCTGGGCCCCCGGGTTCCACGGTGGGCCCGGGTATACTTAAGCGAGGAGCTCTTGGTGACGATAACTGGTCCCGGAGGCAAGTAAATGGCGGTAGCTCAATCGACGGTGGGGTTAGATCGGCTCCGGGACGCTGAGGCCAAGCAGCGCGACCTGCGTTCCGACAAAACCCTCGTAAGGGCGGCGAAAGCCGGGCAAGCCGAGGCGGCCTCGGCCCTGGTTGAGCGCCACTATCCCCGCGTTTACTCCTTTGTCAGCTACCAGACCGTCGGACGAGGCACGGCGGAGGACCTGACTCAGGAAGTCTTTGCCCGGGCACTGGGGGCAATCCAGAACTTCAACGGCCGCTACCAGTTCCAGCCCTGGCTGCTGCGTATCGCCAAGAACCTGGTCATCGATGAGGCCCGCAAGGACAAGCACCGGGCGACACCCTCAGACCCCGAAGATCTCGTACAGATGGAAACCCCGGCGCCGGATGCCGACCAGGTTTGGAACGCCATGTCCCAGCAGCTTGCCGGCTCCACGGTTCGCAACGCCCTGGCCCAGCTTCCGCCCCGCCAGCGCACCGCTCTGGTGCTTCGCGAGATCGAAGAGATGTCCTATGCCGACATTGCCCAGATTCTGGGGACAAACGTCCGTGGCGTCGAGGGAACCCTGCGCCGCGCCAAGGCCCGCTTCCGGCTCGCAGCCACGAATGCAGAGGCCGACGAGTCCCTGGAGCCGACCTGCCGCCGGGCCCTCAGGCTCGTGGCCCTTAACGGCCGCACGCCGGGACCGGAAGCCGACGCCCACCTGCAAAGCTGCTCCGCCTGCCGCAACAAGTCAACAGCGGTACTTTCTGCAGATGGTCTGTTTGCCGCTCTGCCGGCGCTGGGTCTGAGGGGCTTCGATTGGGGCGGCCAGGTCGCCGCAATGCTTCCCCAGGCAACCGCCGGCGCCAAACTCGCCGGGATAGGCGCAAAGATCTCCGGGATATTCAGTTCGGGCGGCTCCTCAATTGCCCCCCTGGCTCCGGTTCTCCAGATAGCCGGCGCAGCGGTCGTCGCCGCCGGGCTGACCGCAGGGTCGGCCGTGGGTTACGGCAACGCCAGCCGGGACGCGACTCCTCCGAGCTTCTCCGCCGGCGGTTACGTTCCGGTGTTCGCCCTCCAGCAGACGCCGCAGTCTGCCGTTGCCGATGCTCCGTCCGAGGTGTCCCCCCCGCAGATTCAATCCGGCGGGCCTCTGGTTTCGCTGCCGGCCGGGCCGGTCATCCAAGCACCGGAACTGGTCGGGTCGGTTATTGGCTTGCTCGGTGCTCACCTGCCGCCGGGCCTCGACATTCGCCAGCTTCCGATCGAGGGTCAGGTTGAGCTGCTCGACGAACTGTCTCCGGATGCCCTCAGCGAGATTGCCAAGGTGCTCGATGTTGATGCCACCGGCGACAAAGCCGAACTGCTTAGCGCGATCAAACAGGCCCTCACGGAGGACCCGTCACTGCTGACGAAGACCCCGGTGCCTTCCCCCGGCGGCGTCACGACGGATACGACCACGGTCCCGTCGACTACAAACGCGGCCACTTCCGCCGGAGGGGCAACGAGCGGCGAGGGCGCCTCAACGGGAGCTTAGGAGCCCTCCGGCTTCACTTTTCGACGGCGAAAAAGCCGGCGTTCCAGATTCTTTAGACCAAAAAGCGCCACAACCGCAGCGACCGTCGTAATGGCCGCCGCCGCGTAGAAGCCGAGGCCGGCGGCCATCCCGATCGCAGCGGTCACCCAGAGCCCGGCGGCCGTCGTCAGGCCCCGGATGTTGGTGCCCTCGCGCAGGATGGCTCCGGCCCCCAGAAAGCCGATGCCCGTGACGACCTGGGCGGCCACCCTGGTCGGGTCCACCCTGGCTCCGCCGCCTGCCGCCCCGGCTGTGAGGACTCCAACCAGCGTAAACAGCGCCGCGCCCAGCGAGACCAGGATGTGGGTTCTAAGGCCCGCCGGATGGTCCTTCAGCTCCCGGTCGAGACCCACCAATGCGCCGAGCACACCGGCCATCAGCACCCGGAGGGCCACCTCGGCGGTCGTGATCTCCACGGGGTCAGTCCACAGCCTTGATGGGCGCGTAAGCCAGGAGCAGCCGTTTTTCTCCCTGGTCGGAGAAGTAGATCGATGCTTCCGCCTTTTCTCCGGCGCCGGACAGGGAAACAATGACGCCCCTGCCCCATCTGTCGTGAGCCACTTCCTGCCCGACCCGCCAGCCCGACGAGGCCCGTTGCAGATTGGGATAACGGGGGGCGCCGAAAACGCCGGTGGCCACCGGGTCGCCGTGAGGGTTCACGTGCTCCTCGGGGATCTCGCCTAGAAAGCGCGAAGGCGGGTTGTAGTGGGTTCCTCCCCACAACGATCGGTTGAAGGCATGGATCAGATACAGGCGCTGCTTGGCCCGGGTAATGCCCACGTAAGCGAGCCGCCGCTCCTCTTCGAGTTCCCTGGGTTCGGCAAGCGAGCGCAGGTGAGGAAAGACCCCCTCTTCAAGGCCCAGAATGAACACAACCGGGAATTCCAGGCCCTTGGCATTATGCAGGGTCATGAGCACCACAGCCGGGGCGTTCGGGTCGTACTCATCGGCTTCCCCGACGAGCGATATCTGGCCCAGAAAGTCGTCCAGCGTTGCCTCCGGGTATCTCTGTTCGAACTCGGCCGCAACCCCCGCCAGCTCCTTGAGGTTCTCGATCCTTCCGAGAGCTTCGATGGTCCGCTCGGCGGACAGCTCGGCCATGTAGCCCGACAGCTCGGCGGCGGATTCGACCATCGCTCGGGGCCCCGCCCCCTGCGTCAGGAGTCCCCGCAGCTTGCCGACCAGCTCGACGAACCCCGCCACGGCCGAAGCCGCCCTCCTTGAAACGACCGGGGTACCGTGGCCCTCGGTCACCGTCCCGGCCACCGAATCGAGGGCCTCGAAAACCGTTATTCCTGCGACCGCGGCAAAGCCCTCGATATCGGCCACCGTTTTCTCGCCGATCCCCCGGCGAGGAGTGTTGATCACCCGCCGCAGGCTCACCAGGTCGGCGGGGTTCGTTAACAACCTCAGGTAGGCGAGTACATCCTTGATCTCTTTGCGCTGGTAGAACTTGACTCCACCGATAATCCGGTAGGGGATGCCGAACCTGTTGAAGATCTCCTCCACAACGCGCGACTGGGCGTTGGTCCGGTAGAAGACGGCTATCTCGGAGTAGTTGACTCCCTCGGTGTCCTTCAACCGCTCGATTTCGGCCCCCACAAACGCGGCCTCGTCGTGCTCGTTGGAGGCGTGGTAGCGCACTATCTTCTCGCCGTGGCCCAGGTCGGTCCACAGGTTCTTGGGCTTGCGGGCGGGATTGTTCTTGATCAGGGCGTTGGCCGCCGAAAGGATGTGCTGGGTGGATCGGTAGTTCTGTTCCAGCGTCAGCACCCTCGCCCCGGGAAAGGCCTCTTCGAAGCGAGCCAGGTTACGATAGTCGGCGCCGCGAAACCCGTACACCGACTGGTCCATGTCTCCGACGACCGTCACGTCGCGGTCGGGGGCCCCCAGCAATCTCACTAACTCGAATTGGGCGCCGTTGGTGTCCTGAAACTCGTCCACCAGGATGTGCTGCCAGCGCTCCCGGTAGGACCGTAGAACCTCGGGAAATTCCCGGAAGATCCTGACGGTAAGGTTGATGAGGTCGTCGAAATCAACCGCGTTCGCCTCACGCAGGCGCCGCTGGTAGGCGCTATATACGACGGCGAACTTTTTCTCCAGCCAGGTCGAAGCCGCCTGCTCGAAGGCCGCCGGATCGATCAGTTCGTCCTTGGCGCGGCCGATCGCATCTGCGATCTGGGCAGGCTTTATCCGCTTGACGTCGATCTCGGCTTCGCCGGCGATCAGGGCGATCAGCCGCTGGCTGTCGGCCGAGTCGTAGATGGTGAATCCGGAGCGGTACCCCAGCCTGGGAATCTCCCGGCGAAGCACCCTGACGCAGGCGGAGTGGAAGGTGGAGATCGACATCTGGCGTGCCACCGGCCCGGCCAGGGCTTCGACTCGGTGCTTTACCTCATCGGCGGCCTTGTTGGTGAAAGTGATGGCAAGAATTGAAAACGGCGAGGCGCCCTTTTCGGCTATTAGGTAGGCGATTCGCCGGGTCAGCACGGCGGTCTTGCCGCTCCCGGCGCCGGCCACGATCAGCAGCGGGGCCCCCTCGTGGCGGACGGCCTCGGCCTGGTCGGGATTGAGGCCGGCGAGAAGGCCCGGAGGGGCAAAGGTGTCTTCCACTGTTGAAATTATGGCAGCCGGATCCGACGGCCACGCCGGCCCGTCTGGTTTCTAGTCCGCGTGGCCGGAGTGGTCGTCCAGCAGCGGCAACCCGGTGAGGGTTGCCATCTTGAGGCGCTGAGCTTCCACGGCCTGCCGCACCTCCGCCAGCCTGCGCTGTTCCGCCGATCGCTGGGCGAGACTTCCGGGGGCCGTCCCGAGGCCGGCATTGGAAGCCCCGGCCCTGGCCAGTGCCAACACCCCCAGGGCCGGTTGCTCTGAGGCGACTGCGCTGCCGCCCGGGTCCACGGCCACCTCTCCGAGCAGGTCGTTCATACGCCTGGCTATGTGAGCCTCCTTGGGGATAGCCCGGTACTGCTGGAGCACTTCACCCACGTGGGCTTCTGCCTTGCGTTCCGCCTCGTCCAGCCACGCGTCCAGATAGGGCTTCGGGTCGGCCGGGGGTGTATTGGTGTGGCCGGTCCCCCCGATATTGGAGGTGGCCCCGGAAGCCACCATCGCGCCCCGGGCGCTGAGGATCGGAGGGTGGATCTCAAAGTGAAGGTGGCAGGCGGTGCTTGCGGCATTGCCGGTGTTGCCCACGAAACCGATCAGAGTCCCGGGCTCCAGCGGCTGGCCCTGGACCAGGCCGGGAGCAAAGCCGGCGAGGTGCGTGTAGTAGCGCCCGCTGCCGTCGGCGGACGAAATCCACACCGACAGCCCGCCGATGCCGGTGTTTCCGAAACCGGCTAGGGTGCCTCGCTCCGAGGCGATTATCGGAGTGCCGCAGTCCGCAAAGATATCCGTCCCCTCATGCAGGTGGGGATAGGGGTTGTAACGAGGAAAGCCCCAGTCGTGGCTGAAAAAGGCCAGCCCGGCAACGGGAAATGGGGCCATTCTCGGCAGGATCTCTTTGTCGAAAGGAACACCCTGGTCCACCAGGGGCTGGAAGATCTCCATCAGCCTGGCCGTCGTGCGGCTCTTCGACCTGGCAATTCGAGGAACCTGGAGAAGAGGCACTCCCGCCGGGGCCGCAGCCGGGTCGCCCAGGGCCGGCTGGGCGGGACCGGCCGGGGGAACCCCGGGATCGACTGGTCCGGCCAGTGCCGGAGGCACACCGGGCTGCTCGGGTCCGGGAGGCGGCGGACCTGTAGGACCGGGGGGCGGAGGGGGCGTGGGCGGAGGGGTTGTCGGAGGGGGAGGCGGCGGAGGGGTCTGGGTGGGCGTCTGGGTGGTGGTGGGGCCAGGCGACGGAGCTACAGTCGGACACAACTCCTGCAGCGGCAACCCGCAGAGCTGGTCCTGCTGGGCGCGGGATACCGGCATTGAGGAAGCCAGCAACCCCAAACAGGCCGCGCAGCACACCAGTAGCCGGCTTTTCGACAACTTGTCCCCCTGACCGATTTCGGACACCGGAACCCGCCGCCCATCCGGCCCTGCGGGTCAAGACATTTTACCCGGTGATGGCCATCTCCTGCAGGCGGGCGATTCTCTCCTCGGTGGGGGGGTGGGTCATGAACCAGCGGCCGATCCCGTGGGCCAGGCCGCCTCCCAGCGGATTGATGATGAACAGGGAGGAAGCCGCGGGATTTACCGGCATCGGAGACCTCCGGGCGTAGGTCTCGATCTTGGCCAGCGCCGAAGCCAGCCCGTCGGGCCTCCCCGCTATTTCGGCCCCGTCGTGGTCCGCCTCGAACTCCCGGGACCGTGAGATCGCCATCTGGATGATCAGGGCCGCGATGGGGGCCACGATGGTGGCCACAAGTACGCCCGCCAGGCCGCCTCCGTCGTCGTCGTCCGAAGAGCCGAAGAAAGCGCCCCACCGGGCAATCGTCGCCACCCAGGAGATGGCTCCGGCGATCGTTGCGGCGACCGAGGTGATAAGGATGTCCCGGTTCTTCACGTGGGCCAGCTCGTGGGCGAGGACTCCTTCGAGCTCCTCGGCGCTCATGAGCTTGGTGATGCCGTCGGTGACCGCCACTGCGGCATGATTGGGGTCCCGCCCGGTGGCAAAGGCGTTGGGCTGCTCGGACGGAATGACGTGCAGCGACGGCATCGGCAGGCCGGCCCTGGCACAGAGGTTTCGAACCATCCGGTACAGATCGGGGGCCTCGGCTTCGGTGACCGGCTGTGCCCGGCTCATTTTGAGCGCAATCTTGTCGGAGAACCAGTAGGCCCCCATATTCATAACGACCGCAAACAGGATGCCCATCGTGGCGCCGCCGCGGCCGCCCAGCATGTTGCCCAGGCCGACCATGAGGCCCGAAAGGGCGGCCAAAAGCACGAGCGTTTTGGCGTTGTTTTTCAACCTCTCATCACCTCACCATCAAGTGTAACGAGGTCGGATCGCTACGTATTGCAACCGAGGATCAGAAAGTAAGTGAGGTACCCGAAGCGATGCGGCCAAACAGGTCCGGCAGGACTCCGACGAGGACAACGACGACTGCGGCCAGAGCGATCCCGCCCCCCAGGAGGGCCGGAGTCCGGAAGGCTCCCTCGGTTTCGGGCGCATCGAAGAACATTCTCCTTACGACCGCGGCATAGTAGAACAGAGCGATCACGGTGTTGACGGCCATGGCCACCGCCAACCAGATGCCCCCGCCGGAAACGACCACCTTGAACACAAAGAACTTGGCCGCCCAGCCTGCCAGAGGGGGGACTCCGGCAAGCGAGAAGAGGAACACTGCCATGGCCACAGCCAATCCGGGCGCCTTGGAGAACAGCCCGCTGTAGTCCTTGGTCAGGTAACCGCCGCCGCGCCGCCCCACCGCAATCGCGGTGGCAAAGGCGCCGGTCTCCATAAATGCATAGATCAGCAGGTAAACCGTAGAGGCAACCAGAGCGTCCTGGGTTATTCCGGCTTTCGATGAGGTCACGACGGCCAGAGGCAGCAGGATGTAACCCGCCTGGCCGATCGATGAGTAAGCGAGCATCCTGATGATGTTGCTCTGCTGGATGGCCACGACATTGCCGAAGGTCATCGTGAGGACCGCGACGACGCCGATGATCGGCCTCCAGATGTCGGACAGGTCGATGAACGCGATCAGCATTATCTGGAGCAGACCTACGAACCCGGCCGTTTTTGAAGCCACCGAGAGAAAGGCGGCTATCGGAACCGGGGAGCCCTCGTAAGTATCCGGAACCCACCACTGAAACGGAAAGGCGGAGATCTTGAACCCGAAACCGGCCACCACGAAGATGATCGCCAGGACGGAAACCGTCCGTGCTACCGGTTCGGTCGCCAGGACCTCGGCAATGGCATTGAGGTTGGTGGCCCGGGTGACCCCGTATATCAGCGACATCCCGAACAGCATGATTGCCGTGGAGAGCACGCCGAAGAGGAAGAACTTCAGGGCCGCCTCATTGGATCTCAAGTCCGGCTTGCGCAGGCCCGCCAGCACGAATGCCGGAAGTGAGATCAGTTCCAGAGACACGAAGATGGCGATCAGATCGCGGCTCGAGGCAATCGTGAGCATTCCCAGCAGCGAGGACAGCAGCAGCGTGTAGTACTCACCCTGATGGATCCGGTCGTCCTGCAGGTAGTCGTGCGACATCGCCAGCACCAGCAGCGCGGCCAGGCAGAACACTCCCTTGAAAAGGATCGCGAAGCGGTCGACCACAAACATCCCGCCCAGGGTGGTGGTGGCATCCTGCCCCGATATCGCGATGACCGCCGCCAAAGTGGCTAGAACTCCTCCGAAAGAGAGGGGCATCACCAGCCACTTTCGATCTTCCTGCAGAAAGAGGTCCGCGGTGAGCACGGCACACAGCGAGGCGGTAAGGATGACCTCCGGCGCAATGGCCGCGAAATTGACGTTCACCGGCGGCGCACGGGTTCGAGATGCAGGCCCTCGGACATTCCGGGGCTCATCCGGGGTCCGGGCGACATCATGTGCTCGCCCGGCGACATCTCTTCGTCCATGTGATCGCCGGCGGGCCCGTTTCCGTGCTTATCGCCGGGCTTTCCATGTCCGTCATGCGGGCTCCCGTGACCGTCCTTATCGGCAACGGCGGAGCCCTGCACCGCAACGGCTCCGGAGAGAACTTCCACCGACTTTCCGGTCACATCGAATACCAGCCTCGGGGCCAGGCCCAGCACCAGAATCAGCACCAGAAGGGGCGCCCAGGCCGCCCACTCAAGCGGCTCGACGTCGGCGAACTTGGCGTCCTTCCACTTCTCGGGCAGCTTGCCGAGATTGACCCTCTGAAGCATCCACAAGAAATAGCCCGCAGTCAGGATCGTTCCGATCCCGCCCAGAACCATGTAGGTGCGGAAGGTCGTCAGGTCGAGGCCGTCCAGCGGGTTGTAGGAGGAAAGCAGAGCCATGACCTCGCCCCAGAACCCGGCCAGGCCCGGCAGCCCGAGAGAAGCAATGGCCGAGTACGCCAGGAGCCCGGCCAAAATCGGGATCTTCAAGGCCAGCCCCCCGAGTTCGGGTATTTCCCGGGTGTGGTAGCGATGCTGGATGGACCCGGCGATGAAAAAGAGCATCCCGGTGATGACCCCGTGGGAGATCATCCCGTAGATGGCAGCGTTGAAACCCACGTCGGTCATAGTGGCGATGCCCAGCATCACGAAGCCCATGTGGCCGACCGAGCTGAAAGCGATCATGCGTTTAAGGTCGGACTGCGCGAGGCAGTTCAAGGCTCCATAGACGATGGCTATCGCCGCCAGAAGTCCGATCAAAGGCGCGAAGTTGCGCGCCGCCTCCGGCAGTATCGGGATTGCAATGCGGATAAATCCGTAGGTCCCCATCTTCAGCAGCACGGCCGCCAGCAGGACGCTGCCGATGGTGGGCGCCTCGGTATGCGCATCGGGCAGCCAGGTATGCAGCGGCCACATGGGAACCTTCACCGCGAACCCCAGGGCCAGCCCGGCGAAGATCAGGTTGGCCACGGAGATCGGGATCGAAAGCACGCCGGCCTCCTGCAGGCGCAGGATATCGAAGGTGTTCGGGTCTGCCTGGAAGTACAGCGCAAGAAATCCCAGCAGCATGAAAACACTTCCGAAAAGGGTGAACAAAAAGAACTTGATCGCTGCGTACTCCCGCCGGGGGCCTCCCCACAACCCGATGATGAAGTACATCGGGACCAGCACCAGCTCCCAGAAGATGAAGAACAGCACGAGATCCAAAGCGACGAAGGTGCCGGTCATCCCGGTTTCCAACAGCAGGCAGAACGCGTAGAACAGCTTGGGCTTGTGCGGCTCAGGCATGTGCCACTGGGCATAGATCATGCAAAGGAACGTGAGCAGCAGGCTCAGGATGAAAAGCGGCAACGAGATCCCGTCAAGGCCGATGTGATACCTGGCGTCGATCGAGGGAATCCAGGAAATATCAGTTTCGAACTGGATCCCGGCTTCTCCGTAATTGAACCGCGCCGCCACCGCGAGCCCTATCAGCAGCGGAACGGCCGTAAATCCCAGCGCGTAGATCTTCAGAGCGCTCTCCCGGCCCTTGGGGGTCACGGCGATCAACACCGCGCCCAGTGCCGGCAAGAAAGTCGCCAGTGTGACGCCCCAATCTCGAATCAAATCGGCATTCCTTTCATCAACCTATCGATCACATTCGGAACAAAATGAAAACGGCGACGAGCACGCCGAGCCCCAGAAACAGTCCGGCGGCGGAATTCTGAACGTTACCCGCCTGCCAGAACTTGAGCCGGCCGCCCGACGCATTGGTAAGCGTTGCGAGCCCGTTCACGAACCCGTCGATGACCGGCTGGTCGAGGTTGCGGTAGGCGCGATTGCCGACCGCTACGGTCAAAACTCCGGCGCCGTTGACGATCCCGTCCAGGACGTTCTGGTTGGTCCAGTAGGCGAACCTGGAAAGCTGATCGCGCACCGGCCTCACAATGGCTCCCATGTAAAGGTCGTCCAGGTAGTACTTGCGCTGCAGCATCCGGTAGAACCAGGCAAACGGGCTGCTCGTGATGCTGTAGCGGAACTTGCCCATTGCGAACATGGCCCAGCCCAGTGCAAATCCTGCCGCGGCCACACCGACCGAAAGCAGCGCGATTCCGGCATTGAACTCCGGTGGCGTTTCGTGGCCGAAGACCACCCACCGGCCGAAGAGGTTGGCTCCGCCGGGAAGGCCCACCCAGCCCCCGATCACCGACAGAATCGCCAGCAGGATCAGTGGCGCGGTCATGACCGTGGGGCTCTCGTGGGG
>JBOGWH010000375.1:0-12871 GCA_050692975.1 Actinomycetota bacterium
GCTCTGCCTTCTCCCTGGCCACCGAACCCTCCAGTTGCTGCCGCAGCCTTTCGGCGTACGTTTCCTTTTCCTGAAGAGACCGTTCCTTGGACTCCAGTCGCCGGGCGGTCCCGTCGAGGGTTTCCTCTCGCTGCGCGAGCCTGCTTTCCTTGCGTTGCAACTCCACGCTGCGGGTCTTTAGCTCCTGGTCGGCCTCCTGGCGAACCCGGAGCGCCTCATCCTTGGCTTCAAGGGCCGCCTCTTTCCTGATCCGTTCGGCATCCCGCTTGGCCGCTTCGATTTCGATGCGAGCCGCTTCCAGCGTCTCACGGGCCCTGGCTTCTGCCGATCCCGCTCGCTGCATGGAGGACTGGCGGTAAAACGCCACTCCTATGCCGATGCCGGCGATCAGGGCGATTATCCCGATTGCCGCTTCCAATTTGTTTCCTCCTTACAAAAAACAAAAACCGAGCACACGTGCTCGGCCGAAGAGGTCCTATCGAGTTATCAGATTCCAGGAATTACCGTTTAAGCGGTCTTGCTCTACTCCTGGTTGTCTGCAATCTCGTAAATCCCTTTTGTCTTTTTACAGCGACTTTTAAAGTTTTGTTTTCTTTTGGGCCGTTGCTTAGACGCAACCTTCTTCGGGCCGTTTGATCCAGTGTAGAACGGCACCAAGGCAGGGTCAATCACTTCCGGGAGGTTCTCCCAGTGCCTGCAGGCAGGCCTCGTGAGCGGTTTCGAAGTCGTAGCCCCGCCTGGCCAGGAACCCACCCAGGCGGCGGAAGGCCTGTTCGTATGGAAGATTCTGGTGCTTGAGAGACCATTTTTTCGCAGTCTCAGAGGCAAGGTGGGAGTCGGCAACTTCATCGTCGACCTGCGTTGCCAGCTTGAGTTTGCGCAATTCCGCCTCGATTTTTGCCCTGGCCCAGCCCCGGCTGCGACCGAAGTCGACGACGCCGGCCGCGATGCGCTTGTTGTCCACAATGGCAAGCTCTTCCAGCCGGGCAGCCGCTTCCAGTGCCTCCCCGGCAGGAAATCCACGGTCTTTCAGCCGCTGTACGAGCTGGCCAACGGACATGTCCCGCCGGTCGAGGAGCTTGAGGGCCGCCTCCAAGGCGGCCCCGGTTGCTTTACCGTTTCCGGCGTTAGCTCTCGCTTGGCTCAACGGGAGCGGCCTCCGGCTCTGCCGTCACCTCACCGGGCTCAAGCTGTACGGCCACCTTGACGCGGTGCTCGATCTCGGCAAACACGTCCGGATGCTCCGACAGGAAAGCCTTGGTGTTTTCCCGACCCTGGCCCAGCTGGTCGCCGCCGTACAGGTACCAGGACCCGGACCTGGCAATAATCCCCAGATCCACCGCGGTGTCCAGAAGCGAGCCTTCCTTGGAGATTCCGTGCCCGTACTGGATCTCGAATTCGGTCTGGCGGAACGGGGCGCTGACCTTCGACTTCACCACCTTGACCCTCACCTTCGAGCCGATTACCTCCTGGCCTTCTTTTATGTTCTCGATCTTGCGAATATCCAGCCGCACGGAGGAGTAGAACTTCAGGGCCCGCCCGCCGGGGGTGGTCTCCGGTGAGCCGAACATGACTCCGATTTTTTCGCGGAGCTGGTTGATGAAGATGATCATCGTGTTGGAGCGGGAGACGTTTCCGGCCAGCTTGCGCAGCGCCTGGCTCATCAGCCGGGCCTGAAGCCCGACATGGGTGTCGCCCATCTCGCCTTCGATCTCGGCCCTTGGAACAAGCGCCGCCACCGAGTCGACGACGATCAGATCGACCGCCGCCGATTTCACAAGCATGTCGGCGATCTCCAGAGCCTGCTCACCGGTGTCGGGCTGCGAAACCAGCAGCTCGTCGGTATTTACTCCCAGGTTGCCGGCATATACGACATCCAGAGCGTGCTCGGCGTCGATGAAGGCGGCGATACCGCCCTTGCGCTGCGCCTCGGCGATGACGTGCAGGCAAAGAGAGGTCTTTCCGGAAGACTCCGGGCCGTATATCTCAATGATCCGTCCCTTGGGGAGCCCTCCGATGCCCAGTGCCACGTCGAGCCCTATCGAGCCGGTCGGGATGACGTCCACCGTAATTGCGGGGGCCTCTCCCAGGCGCATGATCGCCCCCTTACCGAATTGCTTTTCGATCTGGGCGACGGTCAATTCAAGATTTTTTTCTCTGGGGTTCTCCTTGCCGTTGAGCTGCGGTTCGATCACTCTGGTTGCTCCCATTGATTCTCCTCCTGTCTTGGGCCCCAAGGCCCTGCTCTTGTTGAACTTGCTCATCTCGAAACCGAGCTTAGCCAGGGGGTATGACAAATCTAGGCGAACTAACGTTCGGTTACAAGAATTTCCGGGGTTTTTTTCAGAAACCGCCTAATGCCGCCCGGCACTCGCCCGGCGGGAATCCAACCGCTACAGGGCAAATCGATCCAGCGCCTCGTACGAGGCGCCCTTGGGGCTGAGCCGGCTGCGAAAGAGGATGACCTCCCCAACTTCGAAAGCAGTCCGGTCGAGGCTGTACGGGCGGTTCGTCTCAACCGCCGGCGCCGGACCGTAAGGCGACCGGAATCGGGCGAGGGTCAGGTGGGGATGCAGGCGCCGGGTTTCCTGCCTGAAGCCCGCGGCGCCGAACTTCTTTTCCATCCGGGCGGCCAGAAACTCCAGGCGGCGCCTCTCGTCGCCCAGCCCCGCCCACAGCACCCGCGGCTGGCGCAGGTTGGGAAAAGCCCCGATATCCGTCAGGGCCGTGGCAACCGGCCCGCCGCGCGCCACACACCTGGACACGATCGAGCGGACCTCTTCCAGGCGGTCGTCGGCGACCTCTCCCAGGAACTTCAGCGTCACGTGCCACCCCTCCCGGGAGGTCCAGCGAGCCCCGGGCAACTCCGCCCGGAGAGGCCGGATTGCTTGCTCTACGGAATCTTTCTGCGGCCCGGGCACGTCAAAGGCGACGAACAGCCGCACCGTTCAGTCCCCGCCCGTGCTTTCTCCCGCCAGCCACAGGCGCAGAGAGTTCAAGGCGGCATGCGTCCCCCACGTCCGGATGTGATCCCGCTCCCCCATCGTGAAAAACTTCCTCGCCTCCGAGCCCCCATCCCATGCAATTCCGATGTACATGGTCCCGACCGGTTCCTCGGCCGGATCGGGCCCGGCTTCGCCGGTGGTCGATACACCCACGTCGGCCGCTGCGGTCTTTCGAGCTCCCTCGGCCATGGCCCTGGCCACCTCCGCCGACACGGCTCCATGCTCGTTGAGCAGGTCCGCCGGCACCCCCAGGTCGCGCATCTTTGCCTCGAGTGAATAGGTCACGTATCCGGCCAGCAGAAACTCCGACGCGTCGGGGACCGAAATGAGCGACGAGACCAGCTGCCCGCCGGTGAACGACTCGGCGGTGGCCAGCGTTTTGTTGTTCTCCCTCAGCGCATCGGCGACGGCCCCCGGCAGAGTCGAATCGGCGGGGCCGTAGATCAAGCTGCCGAGGATGTTGCGCAGCCTTGACTCCACCTGGAAGGCATTGATGTATCCCTCGTGATGATTGCGCGCCCTGGCGTCGATCCGGATGGCGATCTCGCCTTTGGAGGGGCTGGGCAGCAATGCCATAGAGGTGTTCCCCGATGACTCCAGCATCTTTATCGTCGATGCGATCCTTTCGGCAAGCTCGGCCTCGGGAATGCCTGCCACCCGCAGCGTGTGCGATACCCTGATCTCCCCGGTGACCAGCGGGCCGAGCCTCGCCACCACCCCATCGTCCAGCATCGCCACCATCTCCTCGGGAACGCCGGGCAGCGCGAACAGCCAGGTCCTATCGTGCTCCAGGGCAAGGCCCGGTGCAGTCCCGATCGGGTTGTCGACCGGAACGGCACCTTCCGGCAGATAAGCCTGCTTGAGGTTGATTTCGGTCATCTCCCTCCCCGCATCATCGTGCCAGCGACGAAGGTCTTCCTCCAGCTCGGGGTGAAACACCAGCTTCCTGCCGGTGGCCTCCGAGATGGCCTCCCGGGTCAGGTCGTCGTGGGTCGGCCCGAGCCCTCCCGTCATCACGACTGCGTCGACCCGCCCGATGGCGGCCCGGATGGCCTGCGCGATTACGCCGATGTTGTCCCCCACCGTCGTGTGGAAGGCAACCTCGATGCTCACCGCGGAGAGACGGCGGGAGATGTGCTGGGCGTTGCCGTTTCCGACGTCTCCGAGCAGCAACTCGTCGCCGATGGCGATGACTTCTGCTTTCAATGCCGCTCCTCTAGAGGCGCCGGCCCCGGCGACCGCTGGGGCACCAGATAGGCGGCAGCGGAGGCAACGGTAAGGACAACTGCGAGCACCACGACCAGATCCTGGAGGCCGGCAACCGGGGAAACCCTCGGAAGCATCCAGATCACCACCATCGGGATCTGGACAGCGGTCTTAACCTTGCCCCCGATCGCGGCGGGGATCACCCGCCCCTTGCTAAGAGCGACGCCCCGCAGCGCCGACACCGCAATCTCCCGCACCGCGATCACGACTGCGGCCCAGGCCGGGAATTCCCGGAAAGCGACCAGGCCGACGAGCGCGGCTCCGACCATTATCTTGTCGGCAACGGGGTCGGCCAGTTTCCCGAAATCGGTGATCGTGTTGTTTCGCCGGGCGACCAGCCCATCTATAAGGTCCGTCGAAGCGGCAAGTACGAACAGGGCGACCGCCCCCCAGGAAAGTGCGGTCATTCCGCCGGATGCCTCCCGGCCGCGGTCGAGAAAAACGATCAGCAGGAAGACCGGGGCAAGAACGACCCGGCTGACGGTGAGAGCATTGGCAAGATTCACGGCACGCAAACTCTAACCGGGCGGCGCCGCAACGCCGCGTGACGAAACCCTACTGCGGCGAGGGCGCCAGCGAGGTGGACCGCGGGTCGACTACGAAAGTGCCGAACTGGCCCGGCTGACCGGCCACGCCCAGCTCCCGGCCGTTCACGTTAACCGAGACCGCCCCCAGGTTGCCGATCACAGTCTTCAGCTGGTCTTTGGCCTCGAACATCTTCTGGGTCCCGGCCGGAAGGATCCCTTTGTACAGCTCGGCCGCTCCATCGGCGTATGCCTCGACCCAGCTCTTGTCGTTGACGACCGTTAACGTCACCTTGACGCCGTTGGGAATCAGCGAGATGGGCCCCTGCGCCGCAGGTTGGGATTCAGCCGAGGGCGCCGGGCGGGCGGCCTCTTCCGGCTGCTGTTCTTTGGGCACGGCAGGCGGGGCCGCCACCTTGGTCTCCGGCGTCATCACCCCGACCAGCGACAGCAACAGCAGGATCAAGCCCGCGCCCATCGCGGCCATCATCCAGCGCGGCTTGGGACGGGGCGGAACCTTGGTGGGCTCCTTGACCATCCGGGAGACGGGAGTCTCGCGCAGGCCGTAGGTCTCGCTGAACTCCCGGCAAAGGGTCTGCTCGTCGAGCTTCAGCCAGCGACCGTAGGCCTGCAGCATCCCCTTCACATACGGTCCGCCGGTGACGAACTTGAAGTTGTCGCCTTCCATGGACTCGAGAAAGTCCACCCTGATCTTCGTCTCACGCGCCGCTTGATAAAGGGAAGCCGGAATGGATTCCCGGGCCTGCTTTAGCCGTGTGCCGATGGTCTGCTGGCTCATTTCCTCCCTGTCGACTTTCACTCGGGAAGAGCGCACCTGCGCCGATGCGCTAACTCGGAATTATAGGCCCGATACCTCCGGCGAGACCAACCGGCGGGATTCTCAACTAGCCATGGTCATCCCCCGATAAGGTCGCAGCGGCGGGCCATGGCGAAAAGGCCGAAGGGCCGGCCTCCCGGGATCCAAAAAGGGGGAAACCCGGAGACCGGGAGTTCGACTTCAGGCGGGGCCGTTAAGAGTCCGCAGAGGACTCACCGCCTAATTACCGCGGCGTCAGTCTTGGGCCGCTCGTCTTGGCGCCGCCGTTGCCGAACATGTCGAGAACTTCGGGCTTGACGCTCGAGAGCAGCCGCTCAAGGGTGCTGCCCTCGAGCGTCTCGGAGGTTTCCAGCTCTTCCGCGATGGACCGTAGCTTTTCCTGATGCTGGCCGAGGATCCGGGCGGCCGTCTCCTCCGCGTGGGTCATGAGCAGCCTGATCTGCTCGTCCATCGTCTGCATCGTGGCGCTCGAGACCGAATCGAGGACAGTTTGGGTGCCCAGGAACCCGTGGTCTTTGTTGAGCAGCCGCATGCGGCCCATCTCCGGCGCCATTCCGTAAACGCCCACCATTTCCTTGGCCTGCATGGTCGCCTTCTCCAGATCGTCCTCGGCGGTGGTCGACGACTCGCCGAACATCATCTCCTCCGCGGCGATTCCGGCCATGGCGACGGCAAGCTCCGCCTGCATCTCGGTGCGGGTGAGCAAAACCCGCTCCGAGTCGCTGGAGGTCATCGATTGGCCGAGTCCGCGGCCCCTGGCAACGATCGAAACCCGGTGGGAGTCGGTCATCCGTCCCATCGCGGCTGCGACCATGGCGTGGCCGGTCTCGTGGAAGGCTATGCGCTTGCGCTCCTCGGCGGTCATCAGCCGGCCCCGCCGCTGCGGGCCGTGCAGCACCCGCTGGACGGCTTCGGAGAGGTGGCGAGAATCGATCTCCCGTTGCGACCCCTCACGAATGGCCAAAAGGGCACCCTCGTTGATGATGTTGGCCAGGTCGGCGCCGGTGAAGCCGGGGGTGCGGCGGGCCAGGGAGGCGAAGTCGACGTCGTTGGCCACCGGCTTGCCCTTGGCGTGAAGCTCGAGGATCTTCTGGCGGCCGTGAAGGTCGGGAGTCTCGAGGGTGACGTGGCGGTCGAAGCGTCCCGGACGCAGCAATGCCGGGTCCAGGATGTCGGGCCGGTTGGTGGCGGCGATGACGACGATGCCCTCGCTGACCTCGAACCCGTCCATCTCGACCAGCAGCTGGTTGATCGTCTGTTCGCGCTCTCCGCCGGAGGATCCTTCGCCCTCCCGCTTGCGGCCGACCGCGTCGATCTCGTCGATGAACACAATCGCCGGAGCGGCTTCCCGGATCTGGCGGAACAGGTCCCGCACCCGGGCGGCGCCGATGCCCACCAGTGACTCTACGAACTCGGCGCCGGACATCGAGAAGAAGGGCACGCCCGACTCACCGGCGACTGCACGGGCCAGCAGCGTCTTGCCGCACCCCGGGGGGCCGAACAGCAGGACGCCCTTGGGGGCGGAAGCGCCGTAAGCCTGGAACTTCTTGGGATCCTTCAGATAGTCGATCACTTCGGACAGCTCGGCGACGGCCTCCTCGGCCCCCGCCACGTCCTTGAAGGTGACGACGGTCCTCGGCTGCCCGCCGCGGCGCTTCTTTCCTACCTTGCCGAATCCGACGATGTCCGAGATCGACGACTCACCGGAGCGGGCCAGGAAGATGATGCCGAACAGGTTGGCCAGGATGATCAGCGGAAAGACGAAGGTCACGATCAGCTTGGCGACCGTCTTGTTGGTCTGCTTGTTGATGTCGACCCTAGCGCCGGCGGTGGCCAGCCGCTCGATCAGTTGCGAGGTGGCCACGTCCGAGCGCGGGTAGGAGGCGAAGAACTTGTTGGTGGAGCCTTTGCACCCAGCCGGCTGGGCCGGCTGGCCGCCCTGGGCGGCCGCGGCCGGGGTGAGCGGCGCGGAGCAGGCGGTGCCGATTACCTGGGCGTCCTCGTCCAGCAGGTCGGCGGTGATGATCTGGCCGTCCTCGGCCAGCTTGTAGACCCCATCCAGGGTCAGTTGCTTTCCTTCAGCGGTGTTTCTGAAGGCGTATCCGATGGTCAGGGCGAACCCGACTATCAGAAGGAGCAGCGTCACAAACAGGGTCTGCAGCGAACGCTTTGCGGGCGAAGAGGTCTTTTGCATTTTTGTCCCCCCTTTTTGGGTAAGGTCCTATGTCTTCCTTAAGGCTATTGAAGCACGCAAAACTGGCCCTGGGTATAGTAAAAATACTCTACTTTGAGGACCTCCTGCCCCTCCTCCGGCTGATTATCTAGCCCGGAAAAGCCTCTCTAGGCCCCCCGGTCCTCGCCATAGCCCATCTGCTGGCGCGGCTTGGGGCCCTGGTAGGCGCTGGTGGTCCATACCCCCCGCTTCCACGTCTTTCCGTTGGCGGGCCCATCGGGGGCGACCCGGTAGTCGTCGGTGCCCCCGAGATCAAAAAAGGCCCCCAGCGACAGTGCCGTGCGGTTCACACGGGTCCAGCGGTGCAGGCCGTCGAGGGCAGCCTGGCCGAACCATCCCTCCTCCCCCGGTGTGCCACCAGCGGTCCCGTAAACGTCGTCGCCGGCGCGGTCCACAAAGAACCCGAAGCCGATGTTGTTGGCCACGCCGTGTGACAGCCCGGTCGACGTGTACTGGTCGTTGCCGGCGCCGTCGAGAAAGAAGCCGGCCGACTGGTCGTGGCCCTCCCCCTGCGCCCCCTTGATCACCGCCTCGTACCGGTCGCTGCCGGACTCGTCCATAAAGGTTCCCAGCGCAAAGTGGGCGGCGCTGCCCTGCGTGTACCAGACGCCCCGGTAGGCATCATCGCCGGCGCCGTCGTAGAGAACGCCGTGGCCGAAGTAGTAGCCGGCGCCCTGGCAGAACACCGCGCAGGAAAAGCGGTCGTTGCCCTTGAGGTCGGCCAGGATCCCGGTGCCGCCGTGCAGGGCGCCGTCGTTTGCCTGCTGGCCGGTGCCCATCCCCTGGGCGAGGCTGCTGTTGTGCTCGGGGCTCTGAGCGGAGGGCACCTCTATATTGGTGTCGTCGGCGATGAACTCGTCGTCCCCCTCGGCGTCCAAAAGGAGTCCGGAGCTGCGGATCTGGCCGTATCCCTGACCGGAAGTGATCAGGCCCCAGCTGTCGTTGCCCTTGAGATCCAGGGCGATGCCGATGCCGCCCACGCCGGCCCCCTGGGACTTGCCCTGGGCCCGGTAGCGGTCGTTGCCCTCGGCGTCGAGAAGGATTCCCGTCCCGAAGGAGCCGGTGCCCTGGGCCAGACTTCCGCCTGCGTATTCGTCGTCACCTTTCTTGTCGATCAAGATCCCTACCGACAGGCGGGCGGCGCCCTGCGTGCCGACGGCCTGTCCTCCGGCGTAACGATCGTTGCCGTCCGAGTCGATCAGCACCGAGACTGGCATCGAAGGGCTGGAGGGCCCCGCGATGATCCCGTTGTAGGTGTCGTTGCCCCCGGCGTCGACCACCAGGGCCGGCTTGCCGCCCGTGTAGGTGTCGTCCTTGCCCGCGCCCCGCAACACGATGTCGCCGAGCGGGGTCTCCGCCCGGAAATCCAGGGTCTCGGGCAGGGGGTGCTCCTCGAGAGTGAGCGAAAGGTTCTCGACGGCAATAGCCACAGCCATCGAGCTTCGGGCCATGGCACGGTAGTCGAAGCTGCGTACCAGCTGATTGGGGATGAGGCGCCCGATCAGCAGCTGGGTCACGGACTCGAAATTGATCTCGCCGGGAAACCACGGTTTTATCGCGGCCAGACGGGCTTTGTCGGCCGCAATCATCGCCCGGATAACCCGGGAGAGGGCCGCGCCGGTTTCGTCGGAAAGCTGTTTTTCAAGAGCCTCCACGTCGCCGCGCACCGGGGCCAAGGCCGGGGCGGCGGCCTGGTCGGGCCAGTGGAGGTCGACGGCGAAGAGGTCGCGGAAGGCATGGGAAGCCCGGTCGCTTTTGGGCGCGGGAGGGACGGCGGGGGCCCTGCGGTCCGGAAGCAGCCGGGCCTTCCCTGTGGAGTTGCGGGCGTCCAGCTCCGTGATGAGCCCGGCTAGCATCTTGCCTTTAGCCCCGGGGCAGCCTCCGGTGACGTGGCCGCTGAGGTCCCGGATTAACTGCTGCGACCATCCCGGTCCGTCCAGCAGCCGGTTCTGGATGGCCGTCACGTACGACAATCCGGTCCGCCGGTCGGCCAGACCGGAGTACAGGCGCGGGGCCACCTGGACCTCGCGGCGGGAGAGCTTGAGGCTGCCGTTCAGCGCCCTTTCGACGTCCCGGCCTGCGGCAAACGGCGCCGCGGCCGAAGGGTTGGGTCCTTTCGCGGAGCAGGGTTGTATCGCACCGGCGGTCGCGGATGCTGCCGGTGATTCCTTCTTTGTGGTTTCGGCGGGGGGAGTACAGGCCCCGGCGACCAGCGCCAGAGCAAGAAAGGCCGCCGTGGGTGAAATGGTTTTCAGGGCCCCCTCCAATCGTCTCGAAGCTGCTCGCTACCATTGAAACCGGAAGGACCACCCCGCCGGTAGAGTAAAAATACTTTACTTTTGAAATTTGCCGCCGGGAAAGGTCCCTCAACAGAGGTTCGATATCAGGCCTTTAGCGGGCTCGTCACAAGGGGCATCACGCTCCACCGCTCCGGTAAGGGTCTAAACGAGCAGCCGGGCATCAACCGAGTCCGCGGCAGTTCTCCCCGCCGATAGAGTAAAAATACCCCAGTTTCCTGACGCATCAAGATGCTAGAATCGGTGCATGAGGACGACGATCTCCTTTGATCCGGATGTGGCATCCGCATTGGACAAGGTCCGCAGGGAGAAAGGAATCGGGCTAAGCCAGGCGGCCAACGAACTTATCCGGGCCGGCCTGAAAAACAAGCCCGGCCAAAAAGTCTTCCGGCAGAAAACCCACAACATGGGCCTCAAGATCGACGTCACCAATGTCGCCGAGGCTCTGGAGATTCTCGAGGGCCCGGCCGGCCGCTGATGCTGGTCGACGCCAACATCCTTCTTTTCGCAATCGACGCCGACTCGATTTTCCATAAGAGGGCAGAATCCTGGCTGACCGGACAGCTCAACGGAGACCGCAGGGTGGGGATGCCCTGGCAAAGCCTGGGCGCCTTTCTTCGAATCAGTACGCATCCCCGGGCTTCTGCAAATCCCCTCAGCCCGCAGGAGGCCTGGGAAAAGGTGAAGGTTTGGCTGGGGAGCGATACTGTGTGGATACCCTCTCCCACCCGGCGCTATGCCGGCATCCTGGGCTCTCTGATCGAACGGTACCAATTAAGAGGCAACCTTGTTTCTGATGCCCAGTTGGCTGCCCTTGCGATCGAGCACGGATTAAAGGTCATTTCAGCCGACACCGACTTTGCACGGTTCACAGAAATTGAATGGGAGAACCCTCTGGCATAAACGACGAGAGGCCGCCCCAAGATGGAGTCGCCCGGCGGTTCTCAGTCCCGCCCGTTTTCCCCTCCCAGGCCCCTGCAGCCGCCGTTTCCGCCGGATTTTAGGGGATTTCCGATGCTCCCCCACCCGCGGCCGGCTCCGGGGCCCCCGACATCGCAGGAGCCGGCGGAGTCTGCTGCTCCAGCTCCTCCAGGGTCATCAGAACGTCTCTGGGCTTCGAGCCCTGGGAGGGCCCCACCACTCCCCTCGTCTCGAGGGTGTCCATGAGGCGGCCGGCCCGCGCAAATCCGACCTTGAGCTTGCGCTGGAGCATCGAGGTCGACCCCAGCTGGGACCGCACGATCAGCTCCATTGCCTCCCGCACCAGCGTCTCGTCGTCATCGTCCCCGGAGGCGCCGGTGCTCATCGGGCCCGACTCGACCGTGGCGCTGACCACGTTCTCGACGTAATTGACCTCCCTCTGGCGGCGGCACCACCCGACCACAGAGGAAATCTCCTTCTCCGAGACCCAGGCCCCCTGGATCCGCACCGGCCGGGGGGCGGAGGCGTGCTTGTAGAGCATGTCGCCCTTGCCGATCAGCCGGTCGGCGCCCCCCTCGTCGAGGATGACCCGGCTGTCGTGCATGCTGGCGGTCGAGAAAGCGAGGCGGGAGGGAATGTTCGCTTTGATGACCCCGGTGATCACGTCCACCGAGGGCCGCTGGGTGGCGACCACCATGTGGATCCCGACCGCTCTCGCCTTCTGGGCAATGCGGCAGATGTAGTCCTCCACCTCCCTCGGCGCCACCATCATGAGGTCCGCCAGCTCGTCGATAACGACCACGTAATAAGGAATCGTGCTGCGGGGTGTCCCGTCGTCGAAGTCGGGGACCTGGCCGGCACGCACCGCCTCGTTGTAGATGTCGGAGTTGCGCATTCCGACCGCCGCCAGCACCTCGTAGCGGGCCTCCATCTCGCGGACCACCCAGCCGAGCGCTTCCGACGCCTTCTTCGGCGAGGTCACCACCGGCGTGATCAGGTGCGGGACCCCGTTGTAATTGGAGAGCTCGACGAGCTTGGGGTCGACGAGAATCAGCCGGACGCTCTCCGGTCGGGCCCGCATCAGCAGCGAGGCCAGCATGGCGTTGATGCAGGTCGACTTTCCGGCGCCGGTGGCGCCGGCGATCAGCAGGTGGGGCTGCTCGGCCAGGTTCAGCAGCACCGGGGCTCCGGAGATGTCCTTTCCCAGCCCCACGGTCAGCGGGTGCTTGTCGGTCCTGGCCTCGTTGGTTCGCAAAACGTCCCCCAGGGTCACGTGCCGGCGGTCCCGGTTGGGCACCTCGATACCGATGGCCGATCGGCCCGGAATGGGCGCCAGGATGCGGAGTTCGCCTGACGCCAGTGCATAAGCGATCTCGTTCTGGAGGCTGACCACACGGTTTACCTTGACCGCGGGACCCAGTTCGATTTCGTAGCGGGTCACTGTGGGCCCGGCCGTGTAGCCGGTCACCCGCGCGTCGACGGAAAACTGCTGCAGTGTGGCTTCGAGCAGCCCGATCGTCTCGTCGATCTCCTTGCGCGAGATCTCCCCGCCGGATGAGGTCTCGAGGAGCTCCGCCGGAGGGACCTTGTATCCCTTGGTGTGCTCGGGCTCGGCAACCTTCATTTGCATCTGCCCTGCGCCCGGGGGGGTCTTGGCCTTCGACGGCTTCAGCACCGAAACGGGGCGCAGTTTCTTCTTGGGTTTCTCGGTCCCGGGGGCCGGGTCCGCAGCTTCCGGAGCGGGCGCCGGGGCCTGGATCAAAAATCCGCGCAGAGAGTCCATCAGC
>JBOGWH010000376.1:0-8105 GCA_050692975.1 Actinomycetota bacterium
GGCTGTCGAGGCCTTCCTCTCCGGGGCGGGGCTCAGCGACGACGAGATCGCCATGGTCCGCTCTTCTCCCACGTGGAAGGAACGGGTGGGGGCCGCCCACACGCTCGGCCGCGAGGAGCGCGCCGCATGGGGACTTCTTAAGTCTTCGCCGACCCGAACCTCCGTTTGGCAGAAAAATCTAAGACTGGATCTTACTGGTCTCGACTACTCCTTCCTCGCGTCGCTTTCATCTCCGTGACCCCCGCCAAGCCATTTTCCGGTGATCAGCCACAGTTCGTAGTACAGGAGCCACTCCGAAATCCACGGAACGATGGTGCTAGAGATCAAATCTTGCCCCGAAAACTCCTCAGCGTAGTGAAGGCACAGCTCATCACCTTCGAAGGGGTGAGGTAGGGGCTTCCCCGCGGGCCGTCTGAGTTCCGGGGACTGGACAGTGATCTTGGGTCGCGATCCCAACGAATACTCGACGTGAATCGTGTAGGTATCGCTCGCCTCGGTGGGCTGGAGAGGTGCGACCCAGATCATCCTCCGCGCCGTCCGGGTCCGGTATCGCCGGAAGCGTATCCATGTGAAAACGACGTGATGTGTAGAGAAGCGTCCAACACCGCCCGCCTTCCTTTAATCCTTCGGGACCATCCTCTCTTCTCCGGATCGAGAGTTTTGCTGTTGAGGTGCTTCGCAGGCACGGAATCGACGCTCCTCCCGTACCCATCGAAAAGCTCGTAAAAGCAGAGGGAGCGAAAATTTCCGTCGAAGACATCCCGAGCGATATTTCCGGCTTTCTTTACTGCGGAGGTCCAATACCCGTGGTTGGAGTCAATGCCCGCCAGCCGCTCACAAGGCGGCGATTTTCCGTGGCACACGAGCTGGGGCATCTTTTGATGCATTCAGAGAGACTTCGAACAAAGGGCGGACTCCACGTTGACCGTGAAATGCTGAAGCTTCGTGACCGTAATTCCAGTACCGGAGTCGACCCCGAAGAGGTTGAAGCGAATGCGTTCGCAGCGAGCATCTTGATGCCACGCGATCTGGTTATGAGCGAACTAGAGGCGATGGAGGATTCGGATCTGTTGGATGATGAAACAATTCGAAGCTTGGCTCGGCGTTTTCGCGTGAGTGATCAGGCAATCACCATTCGATTGAACACGTTAGGAATCAGTTTCTAGAGTCCAAAGCCGACTGTGCCTCTAGCCGTCTCTTTTTGAAGAAGCGTCCCATGACTCGAAAATCGACTCCACGTCACTTATGACTTTGTCCAGGGACGGGAGGTCCGACAGTTGTGGGTGGAGTCGCGTCTCCCACTCTTCTTGTAGCTGCTTCGCCGCATTCATAGACGCCCTCAAGGGTGGGTAGCCGTACTTTGCCTGATGCCCACGGACGACCTCTTCGAAAGACACACCGAATCTGGTAAGAGCAGCCCATAAATCGTAGAGGTCGCGAGGTTCTCTTCGGTCATCGAGCATGAACCATTTATTGCCGAGGATCTCGGCGACTGAGATGCAGCGAACTCGAACTTCGTCATCCAGGTCTGAGTAAGGGAGATGGATCTTCTCCTCCTCAACCGGGAGAAAGGCCTTCTCCTGCAAATTAATATCGATCAGTAACTCGCCGAACTCAGACTCCACAGCAGATCGCGACCAGCCTCCCTTGGGAGGTCCGAACAGGAGTTTCAACGAACGCTCTATCCGTTTCGAGCTCTCGGCGACAGTTAATTCGAGACGCGCCTCAAGGTTGTCGATCTGACCTTGTGAAATGAAGTCGAGGTCTTCAGACAACCTGAAGTCTGGCCAATAGACGCGTGCTAGGGCCGTCCCTCCCCGAAAGATAAGCTCCGAAAAGGATTTGCTGACGATCACGAGCATGTGATTCAGCACGTAGTCGCGATAAACATGGGTCTCCTGAATTCCCAGGGACCTTGCTCGGCTGCGGACCTCTGACTGCGGAATCACGTCCGAAGAGTGTGTAGCAGCTTATTAATGTCGGCATTAATGATGAGTTTCCAGCGCCGGTCGCGCGGCCCGCTCAGGGGACCGCGCTTGTCTAATGGAACGTACTTCTTGACTCTTGCCGCGAATGCTTCCATTTCCCTCATGAGTTCAATGTCACCATGACCAGCGAGCTCCAACAGAAAGCCCAGTCTCTTGGCGACAAACGGCTGATCGAGTTTCACAAGGTAGCGAAAGAGACGGTCTTCGTTTAAGTCGCCATGACGTCTCGCGAATGCGCGAGCTATTTCCTCTAGACCACCGCAAAGCTCTGGGCGGTCCACGCAGTCCAAAAACGTCCTCTCGAGGTCGGCAACTTTGACGCGATGGCCCTGCTCCGCCTCAGCCTCTTCGAATCCAAAGAAGCGCTCCTTTTTGATTTTTACGAAACGAAAAGTGACGTTGCCGGCCACTGCCTCGGGTTTCTGTCGCGTCAAAGCTATGAAGACAGTCCGCAGTGGCTGCTGAGTCATCCGGTGAAGTTCCAATGCCGTGTAGTAGGCAAGGTAGTAGTCGGTTGTACCCGCCAAAGCGGCCGCGGTCCGGTACCAATTTGCGGGGAGAGCGTCGCGATTCCCCCAATCTGCGGGACCCACGAGGGCATACAGGTTCTGTTGCAGTCGCCGCGCTAGGTTCTGCTGTTGAAGTCGCTGAGCAAGCTTCCTGGCTTGCTCGGGGCGAAGGCCCAGTAGGGTCTCAAGATCTTCAACCGCAAAGAAGTCCAGACCAGCGTCTGCCAGCTTGGCAATGGTGTCGTGAGTAGTAGTTCTCATGCGACTATTATTTATATAGGACGACCGCCCTGAAAGAGGTAATATACCTATACTAAAGTCGCATATAGCGATATTGGTATTGAGATAAGTCTAATAAAGCTGGCTGACCCCCTTATGGAAGTCGCATTCTATTCTTTCAGCGGGATCCGGCGGTGCCCCCGGTGAGATTCGAACTCACACTTTACGGATTTTAAGTCCGCTCTCTCTGCCAGTTGGAGTACGGGGGCGCCACTGCAAAGTGTAAAGAAAGAGCCGCCCGTCCAGGTTTTTTTACCGTAAGGGCCCCAGCTCCGCCCAGATCGGGTGAGGGGAAGCCTGGGTAGTCACATAGTCGTACAGGCTGCCGCCGAGCAGGCCCCGCTCCTTGACCGCACGGACAAAGCCCTGGGTCTCCCCGACCGTCTGGCAGTTGGCGATGCCGCCGATCATATGGTACGGGCGGGCCCTGCCCATCAGCGCATTGGTCTTGTCGATCACCTGATTGATGTAGCTGTGGACGTCGTATTCGACGGCGCAATTTCCGCCCTTGGTCACCGTCCAGTAGGCCATCGGGAGGATCACGTCGTAAACCTCGCCGATCGCCCTCCATGGAAAGCCTGCCCATTTTCCGGGCGCCCGCTCGTTGTTCTTGGCATCGACCACGATGGCGCCGAGGACCCTTCCCCCGGCCACCTCACGTATCCGGCGGGTGTACTCCTCAACGCCGGCGTTGAAGCGGGCACGGTCCCCGGCAAAGTCGCCGGTCTCGATGTCGGGAGCGAACCCGTCACAGCGCCCGCCGCCGGGAGAGACGAAGTCCAGCGCCGCCCTGGTGCGGCGGAGATCCCGGTCCATATCGCCGAAGCCCGGCACATACCAGCACACAACCGAGATCCCCCGGGCGTGGGCCGTGTCGATCCAGTGACCCAGACGGGCCGGGTCAAAAAGGTCCTCTGGGTCCTTGTACCGGCCGGTCTGAAAATACAGAGTCCTGACGCCGTTGGCGGCCATCTTGTCGATCGCTGCCTGCCAGTCAATGATGTCGAAGCGGTCGACCCATGCGCCCAACCCCCCGTACATGCCCAGGTCTCCGGCCGGGGCGGGAGCGGGAGCGGGGGCGGGGGCCGCAGCGACGGTGACGGGCGCCGGCTTGGGCTTCGGAGCGGGCTTCGCCGCCGCCTTGACGGCCGGCTTTGGCGCTTCAGGGGCCGGAGGAGCCGGAGGAGGGGGCGGCGGGGGCTCCCGGTGAGCGGGCAGAAGGGTCTCTTCCACCTCCACGGCCGGAGCCGTCTCTGCCTCTGCCACGACCGGCTCGTCCTGGGCCGGTCTGGTGGCCATCATCCCCCAGGAGGCGGCCGAAAGCAGAATCACCGCCAGAAACACCAGCGGTATTTTCGACAGGCCTAGAAGTTTAAAGATTCTCATCATTGGGAAGAAGTGTAAGTCTGCTTTCTGGCTAGGTTGGACTGCTGAAGGCCTTTTTTTCGACTTTTTTTCGTCAAGGCCAATAACGTTTCGGGTCCCCGAACCCCCCTCTTTAGGTCGGATTTCTAAGTTCTATTTCCTCCCAGGCACCCCGAGAGGGATTTCAGCTGCGCTTTTTGGGCCTCGGGCCGGAAACCGGTCCGCCTAACCTGGCGGCGGAGGAGATGCGGCGGCGCCCTCCCGCACCGAGACCTTAACGATGAAAACCGGCTTTACCGGCCTGGATACCTCACCGCCGGCGGCAGATGCCTCCGTCTCGACGTCGTTGAGCCTGGCGACAACCGGCAGGCCCTTGGTCACCTTACCGAGCAGGGCGTAATCAGGCGTTAGCCGGGTGGCGGCGTCGTCGGAGGGGACGATGAAGAACTGGCTGCCTGCCGTTCCCGGAGCCTCGTTACCCCCTTTGGCCATAGCGATGACTCCCCGGAGGTACTTCACGTCCGCAGGCGGAGGATCAACCGTCTTGTACCCGGGCCCCCCGGTGCCGTCGCCCTTGGGGTCACCGCCCTGGATTGCGAAGTCTTTGACGATGCGGTGAAAAGAAAGCCCGTTGAAGAATCCCTGCCTGGCCAGCGCCACGAAGGAATTCACCGTATTGGGAGAGGACGAGGCCGCCAGCTCCGCCTCGACCGTGCCGCAGGAGGTCTGTATGACGGCCGTGTAGGTTTTGGCCGGGTCGATGCTCATGGCGGGAGGCTTATCGCCCGTTTCGGTGTTACCCGCGGCCGGCTTGGAATGCTTGCACGGGTCCGCGGAGGTCTTTTCCGCCGGCTCCTCGGAGCGAGAGATCAGAAAGAAAACGAGAGCCCCCAGCGCCAGCAGAACGCCGAGATTGATGGCAAGGCGCCGGCGCCGACGGGCCTGGTGAGCGCGGATTTCCTGCTCTATACGGGCGCGCCGGCCCTCCTTTTTCCTCTGGCGCTTGGCGCCTTTGCCCGCGGGGCTATTCTGACTCAACCGGTGGTCCTCAATTTCTTTCGGTAGGGATGCAGGCCGCAGTCTACACGCAGGGAGTTGGGGGGTCCGTCCAGCCCAACTCCTCCAGAGCCAGCCGGCCTGCCGGATTATCGCCGGCCGCCAGATGGTGAGCCACATGGGCATGAAGACACTTCACCCGGCCCGGCCCCCCGCCGGGGTGGCCGGTCGAGTTGATCACCCGGATCCGGTCCCGGGCCGCCGTATAGGTATCGGTCGAGCCGGCAAGGGCCCGGCGGAGATCCGGCTCACGCGACAGCCGCTCGTTAAGCGCCGCCATCCAGCCACCGGATTCCAGGCGCCCAACGGCGGCGGCCAGCTTCTTGCAGGTGAGCCACCACAGTGTGGGAAAGGGCGTGCCGTCATCCAGCAACGGTTCGGTTTGAATTACCTGGGGCAGCCCGCAGGCACAACGCCTCGCAACCGCCCAGTTACCCCGGGGCGGCCGCCCGAGCTGGGCCTCCACGGCCCGGCGGTCGGGGCCGGTTACTGCCGCTTCGACTCCCGCTGGCGGCGGACGTCTGCCAGCCGCTCCTGGGACTCTCTCATGAACCTCTTGAGCTTGGCTTCGAACTCGGGGTCCCGGGCAGAGCGGGGCTGGGATTCCTCGTATGAGGGATCGGCCTGCTTTATGGAAAGGTCGATCTTTCCGTCCTCTTTGATAGACAGAACCTTAACGGCGACCTTGTCGCCTTCCTTGAGATGCTGGCGTATGTCCCGGACGTAATTCTTATCGACCTCCGAGATATGCACCATTCCGGTTTCCCCGTTGTCCATCTCGACGAAAGCGCCAAAATCCGCAAGGCGGCTGACGGTGCCTTCGAGTACCTTTCCTATCTCTGCCAAACAACCTCCTTAGTTTGCCCGTAAAAGCCTATGGTACGGCCGCTACCTGAGATCTAGCAAACCGGCGTTACAGCAGCGAGGAAATCTTGCCTGCAATCCAGGGCCCGGCGGTGCCGGTCGCCCAGTTCCAGGCATCGCGGTACCAGGGCTTCGGGGCGGGGGCAGGCCTGGCCCTTACCGGTGGAGGAGGCGGATCTATGACATAGGCGATCTCTCCCGGCTTCACGACGCCGAGTTCCTCCCTGGCTCGTTTTTCCAGGTGATCGGGGTCGCTCAGGCGCTCCAGCCGCTGCTGAAGCCTCGCATTTTCCCTCCGCAGCGCCACCAACTGCTGCTCCTCGGCGTCCAGCAGTCTTTTCTGGCGAATGGCCTGGCGGGCAGGAGTGGCGGCGCCCAGTGAAAGAACTCCCAGGATGATCGTCAGAACCGCAATGCGGCCCCGCAGCCCCAAACGCCGGGGGCGCGGCCCGGAGGCCCTGGGGGCCGGAGCGCGCTTTTTGTTGCCGGCCACTATCCCGACGTCCCGGCGGCCAGCGGAAACGCCAACGAGCCCGAGTAGCGAGCGGACTCAGCGAGTATCTCCTCGATTCGAAGCAGCTGGTTGTACTTGGCCATGCGCTCGCTTCTGGCCGGAGCACCGGTCTTGATCTGGCCGGTCCCCCAGGCGACGGCCAGGTCTGCGATCGCGGTGTCCTCGGTTTCCCCCGAGCGGTGACTGATGACGGCCGTGTACCCCGCGGCGATTGCCCGGGAAACGGTCTCGCCTGTCTCGCTGACGGTACCGATCTGATTGACCTTGACCAGGATCGAATTGGCGGTTTCCGACTCAATCCCCCTCTCGAGTCGAACCACGTTGGTGACGAACAGATCGTCTCCGACCAGTTGCACTTTCCCACCGATAGCGGTCGTGAGAGCCTTCCATCCTTCCCAATCCTCCTCATCGAGGGGATCTTCAATGCTCACGATTGGAAAACGGCCGATCCAGCTCTCGTACAGCCCGCCCATCTCCTCCGCAGAAAGAGTCTTGTCCTCGGCTGCCAGAAAGTAGGACCCCCCGGTCAGCATTTGCGAGGCCGCCACGTCTAGGGCCAGGGCGACCTCGGCCCCCGGCTCGTAACCGGCGGAGGAGATTGCCTCGACCAATAACTCCAGCGCCTGCTCGTTGGACTTAAGATCCGGTCCGAACCCGCCCTCGTCGCCCACGGAGGTGGAAAGCCCTCGGGTCTTCAGCAGGTTCTTCAGGGCGTGATAGACCTCCGAGCCCATCTGCAGCGCCTCTGAAAACGAAGCCGCCCCGTGAGGAACGATCATGAACTCCTGAACGTCCACGTTGTTGTCGCAATGGGCCCCGCCGTTCAGGACGTTTAGAAGCGGTACCGGCAACAAGTGGGCCCCGGCGCCTCCGATGTACCTGAACAGGGGCATCCCGGTTTCATCGGCCGCCGCCTGGGCCACCGCAAGCGAGGTGGCGATGATTGCGTTGGCCCCGAGCCTGGACTTGTCCTCGGTCCCGTCCAGCCCGATCATGAGACGGTCGATCTCCCGCTGATCGAAAGCGTCGGCGCCTTCAAGGGCGGGAGCTATTTCATCGTTTACGTTGGCCACAGCCCGCGAAACGCCGAGCCCGCCGAATTTTTTCCCGCCGTCGCGCAGCTCGACCGCCTCGAACTTGCCGGTGGAAGCCCCCGACGGGGCCGCCGCTCGCCCGAAGCCTCCCCCCGACGTGAGGACTTCCACTTCGACCGTCGGGTTCCCGCGGCTGTCCAGTATGGCGCGCGCCTGTATCGCCTCAATCATTAGTTTGTTCCTTTCATCAAAACCTTAACGCCAACATCGGCGCCGGGGCGGGATTAGCTCAGGTGGCCCTTTGCGTGCTTGCGCAGGGCGCCCTCGGGATCGAGATGCTTCTCCTTGGCCAGGGCCGCCGCCTCGAAGAGTATCTCCCCTGCGAGCTCCTCGGTCAGTCCTTCGCCGGCCGAGGACGCCAATTCTGCCAGCCTGGCCGCCGAAGGACGGTACTCCCGCCCGGCCCCGGCCAGGCGCCGGAGGACCTTGTGAGCGT
>JBOGWH010000377.1:0-2973 GCA_050692975.1 Actinomycetota bacterium
CCACATCACCCTTTCAACCACCGTGCTGGAAGCCAGACCCGAGGCCGAGATCCACATGCCTCATCCATCGCCCTGGCCGGTTTTGCTGAGTCTGGCGCTCACGGTGCTGTTTTTCGGGGTGTTGATCGATTCGGCCGCGCTCTCGGCATTCGGCCTCGCGGCGACCGTTGCCGGGATCGGCGGGTGGTTCTGGCCGAGGGGAGAGACCCAGGAGACATGAGCGCACTCGACGAAGCCCTGGCCTTCGACGAAGCCCCGGTGGAGCTGCCCCACCACGCTTCGGGGCCCCGGTCGTTTTCCTGGTGGGGGATGGTGCTGTTGATCGCCACCGAGGCGACCCTGTTTGCGGGACTGATCGCGACCTATTTTTATCTCCGGTTCAAGTCGGGGCCGCTGTGGCCGCCGCACCCCATCGAAAAGCCGGACATGGGACTGCCCCTGGTCATGACGGCCATCCTTATTTCCTCGAGCGTCCCGGTGCATGCCGCCGAGTCGGCGATCAAAAAGGGCAGCCAGGGTGGACTCAGGATGGGCCTGGCTCTGGGCTTTGTGCTCGGCGCCGTGTTCCTGGGGCTCACCTGGGGGGTGGAGTGGCCGGAGAAGCTGCACGAGTTCACCCCGACCACGAACTCCTACGGATCTCTGTTTTTCACAATCACTGGCTTCCACGGGCTTCACGTTCTGGTCGGGCTGGCCATCAACGCATGGACTCAAGTGCGGGCCTGGAAAGGAGCTTTCGACGAGCACCGTCACCTGACCGTCCAGCTGTTCGCGATGTACTGGCATTTCGTGGACGTCGTGTGGATCTTCGTGCTGGCCACCATCTATCTGTCGCCGAGTCTATGAGCGAAACGCAACGGCCACTGGGCCTTGTCTCCCGGCCTCCCAGCACCCGCTTGCTCTGGGGCGCCTTCATCGTCCCGCCTGCCGCGTGGGTGGCTCAACTGATGGCGCTGTACATGCTCGAGGACTTCATCTCGTGCAATCCCGGCTCCCAGACGAAGGGGGTGATCATGGGCGCCGGAGTGCGCCCGTTGGCGTTGGGCATCACGTTCGTCCTGGGCCTTCTTACCGCCGGCGCCGGGCTGGTCTCGGTCTCCGGCTACCGCAGGATGCGCAACGGTCCCACCGCGGGCGCCGGGGCCGGCCTGGTCTCGGTCTCCGGCTACCGCAGGATGCGCAACGTTCCCACCGCCGGCGACAATCTCCCCCCGGCAAAGTGGCTGGCCCTCGCCGGCGCGATGAACGCAATTTTGTTTTTCGTGATCATTGCCCTCAAGGCGGTCCCCCCGCTGATTCTGGGGGTGTGCCAGTCGTCGGTATGAGCGCTCGATCCCGCCGTACAGCCGCGCTGGGAGCGGGGGTAGTGGTCGCCGGCGCAGCGCTGCTGTCGCCGCTGAACGCCCTGGCCCACGAACTATTCTCGGCGCACATGGTCCAGCACCTTCTGCTCATGCTGGCGGCGGCCCCCCTTGTGGTTTACGGCATGCCGGCGGTGGGCCGGACGGCCCTGGGGAAGCTTCCGGCGGTGCCCGCCTGGGCTCGCTCGGCGCTGCTGGTGGGAATCGTCCACGGCGCGGTGATCTGGCTGTGGCATCTACCGGGCCCTTACCAGGCGGCGATTGAAAACCATGGGCTGCACGCCGCCGAGCATCTGACTTTTTTCGGGACGGCCCTTGCGTTTTGGGCCCTGGTAATCGGGGGGCCGTCGGGCCGGCGCCTCGGCCACCCGGCCGCCGCCGCTCTGGTGCTGTTTACCGCCGCCCACAGCGGCGCTCTGGGAGCCATCCTCAGCTTCGCATCACGCGGCCTTTACCCCGTCCATTCCGGGGGGGCCGCTGCGGTGGGGCTGACCCTGCTGGAAGACCAGCAGCTGGCCGGGGCGATCATGTGGATTCCGGCGGGGGCGGTCTATCTCATCACGATAGTTGTGCTGATGGTGCGCGCGCTGTCTGCCCTGGAAAAAGCGGGCCTGGAGGGGGCGGCGCAATGAGGAAGGCGGCCGTGCTGGCGCTGCTCCTTGCCGTCCTGCCCGCCTGCTCGTACTTTTTGAGCAAGAGCCAGACCTACCGTCCCAAGGGCGTGCGGGACGTCGAAAAAGTCCACGACGGGCGCACCCTGTATATGAGCGACTGCGCCTGGTGCCACGGTTCCGCCGGGGAGGGGACGCCCCGGGGACCGAACCTGGCGACCGGCGCAAACGGGGCGGCCATGATGGACTTCATGCTTTCGACGGGGCGGATGCCCATCGACCATCCCGACCAACCCGCCCGAAGGCGCGACTCCGTTTACTCGCAGCGCCAGATCGAGGCCATAGTGAGGTTCACCGACAGCTTCAACGCCCCGGGACCCGGCATCCCGCATCCGGATCCCGAGAAGGGCGACTTCGAGCTGGGTGTGGACGCCTACCAGGACAATTGCGCGGCATGTCATGCCCCCACCGGGATCGGCGGAGCTCTCAGTTCCGGCAACGACCCCGGGTCGGGACGCGAGAATACGGAGGGCCAAATCGCGACCCCTCTCGATAAGGCCGACGCCCGCCAGATCGCCGAGGCAATGCTGGTCGGACCGGGTCCTATGCCGGTCTTCGGGTCCGAGACGCTCACCAAGAAAGAGGTGGACTCCATTGTGCGATATGTGCTTTACCTGCAGGAACCCGACAACCGGGGCGGTCTGCCGATGGGAAGGGTCGGGCCGTGGTCGGAAGGGGCCGCCGGATGGCTGGTAGGGCTGGGGTCTCTGCTCGTCCTTATCCGATGGATCGGCGAAAAGCGAGAGAGGCCCGGGCGAAGACATGAAACCCACTAAAGAAAAAAGTCTGAAGTTCATCGCCCTGGCTCTCGCGGCCAGCGCCGCCGGATCGCTCTCGCTGTTTCTGGTTTATTTGACCGGCGGGCAGCCTCAGCTGGAGGGGGCGTTTCTCGGGTTGGCGCTGGGGGGCCTCGCCGCAGCCCTGGGCCTGTGGGCCGAGCA
>JBOGWH010000378.1:0-1941 GCA_050692975.1 Actinomycetota bacterium
GTCATCAGCCGGAACCGGTTGGGACCCACGACCTCAAAGCGGGCCGCCGCCAAACCGAGGCGGAGTGAACGTCCGGAGCTCAGAGCCGCCAGGCCGTTTTCCGACAGCCTGATCTCGTCTCCGGTGGCGATCTCATACTGCCGGGAAGCCGGCTCAACCCCGCCGGCGCGCGTTACCCGCGCAGAGCCTGCCGACACGCTCAGGTTCAGGCCATGCTTCTCGGGCTTGTCGGCCCCCTGCCCGGAGCAAGCCGCTGCAACCGTCGAGACCAGGACAAAAAGAGCAAGACGAGTGGACGAGATCGATAGGGGCCCCCCGGGACGGTGGCGCCCGCCGGGATTGAATCCACCTGGAAAACTCCCTGCCTGGTCGCGGCCCCTGAGTCGGGATCCCCCTGGAAAACTCACCGCGTGGAACCCGCCGGGCTGGAATCCCCCTGGAAAACTCCCTGCCTGGTCGCGGCCCCTGAGCTGGAATCCCCCTGGAAAACTCACGGCCTCCTCCCATCTGCCGTTCGTTCGTACCAGTGCTTGCTCTGGTAATCGGTCCGGCGCCTTAGCAAGTTACTCTCCATTGGACGATTTCTCGGCCGGAAGCACCAGTTTGAACTTCGAGCCTTTTTTCGGTCTGCTGACGGCTTCCAATGAGCCGCCGTGGCTTTCGGCCACCCGCTTGACGTAAGCAAGACCAAGACCAAGTCCTCCAAATGCCCGGGTCGCCGAGGGGTCGACCTGAGAAAAGCTCTCGGTTATGCCCGACATCTGCTCGGCGGTCATGCCGATTCCTTCGTCGGCCACGGCGATTCGCACCTCCGTCGGTTCCCGGCCGCGCTCTGCGATGGACGCACTGATCAGCACTTTGCCTCCATCGGGGCTGAACTTCACTGCATTGTCGATCAACTCGCTGATGGCGAGCCTGACCAGCTTGCGATCCAGTTCCAGCCGCGGCAGGTTGCGAAACCCCTTGCGTTCGATGCGATGCCGCGGGGCCAGCTTCGTCCATCGTTCAACAAGCTGGGTGGACAGGTCACCCAGGTCGACCGGGCCCTTGCGTACGACGAGACGTCCGGCCTCCATGGCCGAGAAGTCGATCAGCATCTCGACGATGCGTTCCAGCTTTTCGGCCCCCTCGATAATGCCGTCGAGATACAGCACCTCCTTCTCCCGCGGAACCTTGGTGCGGCGCAGGATGTCGGAATAGCCCTTGATCGGCGTAAGCGGCGTCCGCAACTCATGCGAAACGTTGGACAGGAAGTTGGTCTTCATCCTCTCCACTTCCTGCTCGGAGGTCAGGTCCCGAAGCACCGCCACGCCGCCTATCACGCGCCCGGAGTCGTCCCGGATGGGGGCAGACGTCACGGCCACCGGGTTCCCCCCGTCCGCCACCGACGCCCGCATCTCGCCCGAACGGGTGGGGTCCACCTGCCCGTCCAGAAGGCGGCCGTCGGGCGTTTCCAGCCTTAAGACCTCGTCCACCGGGCGCCCCATCGCGCTCGGTGCGGCGGTCCCTAAAATGCGCTCCGCCTCCCGGTTGAAGGCGACGACCATACCGCTCTCGTCGGTGGCGATGACTCCGTCGGCCAGCGACTGAAGGAGAGTTTCCAGGCTGGAACGCTGCCGGCGCTCCTCGTCGGCAGCCGTCTTGAGGTCCGAAGTCAGCGACGAGATCGATGCGGTCATCTGATCGAACGACCTGCCGAGCACCGCCAGCTCATCGCTGCCCTCGGGAGACACCCTGGCGCTCAGATCCCCGGCGCTGACTCTCTGAGCGGCGTCGGTCAGCCTGCGGATCGGCCGGGTCACCCGCGAAGCGAGAGCCAGCGACAGCAGCCCGCCGGTCGCGGTGGCGGCCAGCGCCAGCACAAACACGGCCCTTGCGACCTCGTTTCTTGCCACCGCGAGGGCCCCCGCCCGCCGCCCGAGCACCAGAGCGGCCACAACG
>JBOGWH010000379.1:0-7679 GCA_050692975.1 Actinomycetota bacterium
AAAGAGACTGAGGTGGACGATTCCGTCAAGGCGATCGAGAGGTTCATCGTCTTCTTCCCGCCGGCGCCGTCTCTGGCGGTCGACCCGAAGGACGGGGCGATCTACGTTTCCTTCCACGACGCCCGTGCCGGAAATCCGGACGTTTACCTGTGGTCTTCAAGCGACAAGGCGAAAACATTTTCTGCGGCCCGCAGGGTAAACGACACCCCGTCGGGCGATAAGAGCACCCAGTACCTTCCGAAGGTGGCCGTGGCGCCCGGCGGGAGAGTCGACGTGGTCTATTACGACCGCAGGACGGATCCCAAAGACGTTTTGAACCGTGTGTCCCTGCAATCCTCGACCGACAAGGGAGCCAGCTTTGGCAAGAAAATGACCCTTTCGGACCCCGATCTGCGAGGATTCGACTCCCGCATCGGCTTCGGAAGCGAGCGCGATATGCCGGATCTCGGAAGCCGGCTCGGCCTGATCTCGGGCGACGACAGCACGCTTGCGGTGTGGACGGACACCCGGGCGGGGACTGAGGCTTCGAACAAACAGGACCTCGGCCGGGCGATCGTGGAGTTCAGTGAAGCTTCCCCCCTGCGACCGATCCTGCGCCTCGGGGGGGCGGCGCTGATCCTGGTCGGTTTGCTCATTTTGGCCTCATGGGCCATCGGAAGCAGAAAAAATTCGGCAACTTGAGCCAAAATCCAACCTTTCCGGTTACTATATTCCGGGTCGGTGCCTGGGGGGTTAGGCCGGGTTCCGCCGAACTTTCATCGTTGAGTAGTTTAAGGAACTAGAAAAGGGGAGGAATCAATGGCGTCGACAATAGCCGACAGATCTCGCAGGATCAAGACCCAGGCCGAGAAGGCCGAAGGCGACGAAAAGGCAAAGAAAGCCAAACCCAGAAGAACCGGTCTGGGCCTGCTTGCCCTCAGCCTCATCGCAGTCATTTTGATTTATGCCGCAGTGCTGTTTTATCTGCGCCCCGATTCCCCCGGCAAGGAGCTCAGCCTCGACCAGCTCGTGCGTATCGCGAACTGCTCGGCCCCGGCGGGCGCCACGCCCGATCCGAACAGGGAGCAAACCTGCAGCGGGGTCACCCGCAAGGTGCAGGAGGCGACCTTCAAGAACGAGGACTCGCGTGTGGTCGGCAAGCTCTCCGACGGGTCCCAATTCTGGACGGCTTACACAAGCTCGGACGCACTGACCAACGACCTGTTCAAGACCGTTCTGGCCGGGGGATCAACCGTAAACGTCGACCGGCAGCCGGCCAAGGCGACGATGCGCTTTTTGGCCCAGTTCGTTTTCCCTCTGGTCATCCTGGCCAATCTCTTCGCACTGTTTTTCTACCTCTCGAGAGGTTCGGCCGGAAGCGGCGCCTCCGAGTTTCTTACCTTCGGCAAGATCGGCGACAAGAAGCTCGGAAACAAGGACAAGGCCCGGACCACCTTCAAAGACGTGGCCGCAGCCGACGAGGCGGCCATTGAGCTTCAGGAGGTCGTGGACTACCTCGCCGACCCCAAGTCTTTTGCAGACATGGGGGCCCTGCCGCCAAAAGGCGTTTTGCTGGTGGGCCCCCCGGGTTGCGGCAAGACTCTGCTCGCCCGGGCCGTGGCCGGTGAGGCCAAGGCGAACTTCTATTCGATCTCCGGGTCTGAGTTCGTCGAGTCGCTGGTAGGAGTCGGCGCGGCCCGCGTCCGGGACCTTTTCCGTCAAGCAAGGGCAAGCTCCCCGTCGATCATCTTCATCGACGAGCTGGACGCCGCCGGGCGCCAGCGAGGCGCCGGAATCGGCGGCGGCCATGACGAGCGGGAGCAGACGCTGAACGAGCTTCTCGTTCAGATGGACGGGTTCTCGCCGTCCGAAGGCGTTGTTGCCATCGGGGCCACCAACCGCCCCGACATCCTCGACCCCGCGCTTCTCCGGGCCGGCCGTTTCGACCGCCACGTCACCGTGGAGCGCCCGGATCTGGAGGGACGCCTCGAGATCCTGAGGCTTCACTCACGGGGCAAGCGCCTGCAGGCTCCCGAGAAGGACCTTCCGCACATCGCAAAGAACACCGCCGGATTCACCGGCGCCGACCTTGCCAACCTGCTCAACGAGTCCGCTCTGCTCGCCGTGAGGGAACGTGTTAACTCCATCGGCCGCCATCATCTCGAGGAGGGCGTGGAGAGGGTAATGGCCGGCCCAAAGCGCAAGGCCGCGATCATCACCGATGACGAAAAGCGCCGCATCGCCTACCACGAGGCGGGCCACGCGGTGGTGGCCGCTGCGATGGGCAAAGGCGGGATTCTAGAAAAGGTCTCGATCATCGCCCGGGGCCGGGGGATCGGGCACCTGGCAGTAGTTTCGGAAGACCGCCAGCTGCTCACCACTCAGGACATGGAGGCGCAGATTGCAATCGCAATGGCCGGCATCGCCTCCGAGGAGATGGTCATGGGCCAACCTTCGACCGGTTCCGAGCAGGACCTGGAGCGGGCAACGAATACCGCCCGTGACATGGCCGGCCGCTACGGCATGAGCTCAAGGCTCGGCCGGGTTCGCGTCCTGCGAGAGGACAAAGAGGTTTTTCTCGGCCGGGACTACCTGCTGACTCGCGACGTCTCCCAGCCGACCCTGGAGCACCTGGATGAAGAGGTCCGCCGGATCCTCGACGAGGAAGAAGGGGTGGCCAGGGAGGTGCTAACCACTCACCGGGAGGTTCTCGACGGGCTGGCCAGGGCGCTGATCCAAACCGAGACGATTCAGGGCGAAGACCTGCGAAGGCTGCTCTCGGGGATCACTCCTTACACCAAGTCGACGCCGGAGGCCGCCGCGGCGGCCGCAACCCACGCGGGTGAGCGGGCCGGAGCCCGGAGCCCCCGCTAGCGGTACTTTTCCTCGAGCCGGCGGTGGGCGTCCAGGTCCACCACCGGCTCGAACTCTTTAAAGGGCACCAGCCGGTCCATATGGCCCCGCAGGGTGCCCTCCTCGCGCAGAAACCTGAAGGCCTCGGCCACGCCGTGCGCCACGGTCAGGACCGCGCTCAACGGGGTGACGATGAGGTCAAAGCCGAGCTCGTGCAGCTGGGTGTCGGTCAGCAGAGGCGTGCGACCCCCCTCGATCATGTTGGCGACCAGAACCGCACCGGTAATTTCCCGGGCGATCGCCTCGAGATCGCCGATGCTTTCGGGCGCCTCCACGAAAACGGCATCGACCCCGAGGTCCCGTGCCGCTTTCCCTCTTTCGATTGCCTCTTCGAGTGATTCCGCCCCCCGGGCGTCGGTTCGGGCCACGATAAACAAGTCGATGCCCTCCTCCCGCAGGTCGACGACCGCCCTCAGTTTGGCGAGCCACTCTCCGGCCGGGATCACCTGCTTGCCTGCGAAGTGCCCGCACCTTTTCGGCCAGACCTGATCCTCCAGGAAGATGCCTGCGGCCCCGGCGGCTCCGAACAGCCTGGCCGTCCGGATGGTGTTGAGAGGGTTCCCGTAGCCGGTATCGGCATCAACGATCACCGGCAGCGGAGAGTTAGAGCACACCGCCGCAGCCGTGTCGGCCATCTCGACCTGTGTGAGATAGCCGTAGTCGGGCATACCCAGCCGGGAAGCGGCCACTGAATATCCCGAGATGAACAGGACTTCGAATCCGGCGGCGGTCGCGAGGCGGGCGGTGAGAGCGTCGTATACTCCCGGCATGTTGATGGTCTTTCCGGCCGCCAGGAGGTCCCGAATCTGAACCGCCTTCGATTCAGGCATCGTTTTGTTCCCGGATAACGGTTAAACCGTCTGAATCGACCTCTACCAATGAGGCATCCCTGCCCTGCCCCCGTATCTCCTCCGCCCGGTGGGCAGCAGCTTCACGGTCTTGCCATGGTCCATCCAGCAGCTCGGCTCCCAGAGTAAGCACCGAAACGTACCATCCCGGCGTGCGCTTTCGCATAACAGGCAGTTTAAGATGCCCGCCGTCCCCGGTGCGACGACGTATGGCTTTGGGGTCGTCTAGAGTTTGCTGCTTATGAACTTCAGCTGGGTGGATCTGGTGATCTTGTTCCTGGTGATCATCTCGATGGCCGAGGGGATCCGCAGGGGAGCGGCAACTCAAGTGCTTTCCTATGCGGGGTTCGGGATCGGGCTTTTTCTGGGCGCCTTCTTTGCGCCCCGCCTGGCCAGGCTCAGCGATGATCCCATCCTGCGGACCATGATCTCGACGGTCGTGCTCTTCGGGACCGCCATGGCGGGCGGCGGAGCCGGCAGGCTGGGAGGGAGCCGGGTGGCGGCTCATCTCAATCGAGCCCAGCTCGGTCCGGCCGACTCCATCGCGGGCGCCGGGGTGTCTCTGGTATCGACCCTTCTCGTCGTGTGGCTGAGCGCCGGCATGCTGGCCAGCGTTCCGATTGAATCGGTTTCCCAGGGCATCCACGATTCCAGAGTCGTTTCGACGCTGAACCGCATGCTTCCTCCTAGTCCTGCGATCTTCTCGCGAATCCGTCAGGTGCTGACCAGCGCGGGGCTGCCGCAAGTCTTTGCCGAATTCGAACCCACCCCCGGTACCGACATTGAACTTCCCAGCGACGCCCAGCTCCGTGCGGCGGTTGAGAGCGCCGCTGCCTCTACGGTGAAGGTTCAGGGAAACGCCTGCAATGGACGGCTGACGGGGTCTGGATTTGTTGCAGCGCGCGGACATGTAATGACCAACGCCCACGTGCTGGCCGGAGTGGACAGCCCCGGCGTGATCGACAGAAGAGGCTTTCACAGGGCGGTCCCGGTGTATTTCGACCCGCAGGTCGATGTTGCAGTGCTTAGGGTCGGATCACCCCTAGCCGGGCCGGTTTTGAACATAAACTCGGGGGTCGCGGAAAGGGGACGCATCGGGGCCGTGATCGGCTATCCCGGCGGGGGTCCTCTAAAGGCGGTTCCCGCCGGGGTCCTCGACCACCTCAAGCCTCTGGGCCGCGATATTTACGGACGCGGCCTGACACCCCGCAACGTCTACCGGCTGAAAGCCGACGTAAGGCCGGGTAACTCCGGGGGTCCTTTCGTCGGCTCGGCCGGAGAAGTGCTGGGGCTGATCTTTTCGGCCTCCGACCGGCATCCCAATATCGGCTATGCATTGACCGGAGCGCAGGTCGCGCCCACTCTTTCCCGGGCCGTTCGCTCGGGTGAGGTCGACACCGGGCCGTGCGCCGCCTGATGCAGGGGATGACCGCGCGGTGAAACGAGGGATGGCTGGACGAACCCGCAGGGGGCCCCCTTCTGCGGGCCGGCAGAGAGCCGGACTTCGCATCGTACAGGTCACCATGCTGATCATGGCCGGCTTTTTGAGCGCTCTGGCTTATGTCGCATGGTTTTCCAATGGTCCTCGGGAAACGGGCGAGGCCGTCGCGCTGAGCCTTTTGGCAGCAGGTTTCGTGGCCGCGGCAGCCCGGATCGGTCTCACCACGGTGAGGGGGCTTCAGCCGCCTTCCCCGGATTAGCCGGGCGCCTCCCCTCCGAGATCAGCGCCGCGGCCACCGCCCTGCTCCGGCATTGCGCCGGAGCTCCGGCAAGCCTCTCAAGGTCGGCCCACGAATCGACATCGAGGTCGAAGCCATCAGAGTAAAACCAGGTGAACGACGCCCCTGCCTCGAGGGCCGCTACCTTGTGCGCGTGGGCCGAGCCGGGCCCGAAGGCGGGGGAAATGATTCCGGGCGGGCTTAGCAGCAGACAATTGGTGCCGCCGTCGCCCGAGGGGGCCACGGCCACTCCATCCAGGTCGAAGAGTTCCCGGATCTCGGCGGATTCGGCCAGGGGGACGTCGCACGGTAGAACCACCACCTTCCCGGCGCCGCGGTTGTTTAGCAGGGTCAGGCCCGACAGCACCGCCGGGTTCAGCCCGTCCCCGGGATCGCTCAAGACCTCGCACCCCGCTTCGCGGGCCTCGCCGGCCGCGGCAGGGTCCGAAGTGACCACCAGCGGCGTCCAGCCGGATGAGGCGGCGAGCACGTCGGCGAGCATCGCCAGCCCAAGTTCGCGGCGCTGGGCGGGAGTGAGCGTCGCCGCAAGCCGTCCTTTGGATTCCTCGAGGCGCTTTACGGGTATCAGTATCGAATTCGTGGCTGCGATCCCTCAAGAAAGGCAATAGTGGCCGAATGATTCAACAGCTTATACACTGCCGGTAATGGCGCAGGCTCCCCCCGCCGAAGCGGGCGACAAGCAGAAGCACTGGAACGCGGGGCCCGAGCGCAAGCACTGGAAGCATCTCAACGCTGAAATCGTAGCAACCGAAGTTTGCGTGGGGTGCTCCGCCTGTGTGGTCGCCTGCCCCCATCACGTTATAGAGATGGAGGGATTTCGGCCCCGAATGCAGGACCCCGAGCTGGGCCCGGACAACTGCATTCACGGGGAGAAGAGCTGCTCACTCTGCGCGATGGCGTGCCTCAGACTCGAGCCCGCGGTCGACTCTATCGAGCAGATGCTGTTCGGCCGGCGCCGCAAGCATCCCAGTGAGCCCTGGGGAATACACAGGGAAATGTGGTTGGCGCGGGCCGCCGCACAAGACATTCTTCCCAGGGGTCAGGACGGGGGAGTAGTTACCGCAATTCTGGCCTGGATGCTCGAAACCGGCGAAATCGACGGAGCCTGTGTGGCCCGCCCGATGAAGGACAAGCCGTGGCTCGACGAGCCTTTCCTGGCGACCAACCGCGATGAGCTCATCGAGGCGGCCGGCTCCCGGTACACTTATGCGTCGAACCCCCTCGCCTTGAAGAAAGCGGCGGAGCGGAAGATGAAAAACGTCGCCACGGTCGGCGTTTCCTGCGAGAGCACCGCGATCCGCGAAATGCAGGCCGAAGGCATAAAACGCTGGAGTCGCATGATCAAGTTCGTCGTCGGACTGATGTGCAATGAGACGTTCGACTACGAACCGTTCATCATCGACATCATCCAGGGCCGCTACAAGATCAATCTCGACGACATCACCAAGATCAACATCAAAGGTGAGGTATACGTGACCTTGAAAAACGGCGAGGAAATCGTCATCCCTCTAAACGAGTGCAAACCGTACGCCAATACATGGTGCCATCACTGCCCTGATTTTTCGGCCGAGCATGCCGATATCTCCTTCGGGGGCCTGGGTATGAGCGGCTGGACGATGTGCGTGATCCGCTCCGAGTACGGCCTCGATTTGTGGAACCGCGCGGTTGAGGCCGGAGCCATAGAGACCCGTCCCGCCGATGAAGAGCCCGGCGCACTGAAAGTGCTGGACCGGCTGGCAAAGAAGCAGCGTCACAGAGTGGGGCCTTTTGAGTCTCACGCCGCTACCCGCTGGCCGGTGCGTGAGGTTCTCGAGCGAGTACGCAGGGAATACCTCGAGGCCGGCGCCGATGGAGACGGCCCCGAAAAATCCAACGGCAAGGTGGGCAGCGAAAGCGAGGGAACCAAGGCCGCCCAGGGCGGATAGCGCCGGGTAAGCGAAGTTTTCAAGCCGGATTCGAAGATCGCCGTCGTCGGGGCGGGAAGCTGGGGAACTTCATTCGCCAGTGCTCTGAGCCATAAAGGCCTCAGGGTAGTGATCTGGGCCAAACGGCCCGAACTTGCTCAATACATCCACCAGCAGCATGAAAACCCCGATTATCTGCCGGGGATTTTTCTGTCGCCGAAGCTCAGGGCCTCTGGAAACCTCGAGAGAGTGGTCGAGCACGCCGCGGTGATCGTGATGGCCGTCCCGGCAAAGGG
>JBOGWH010000380.1:0-4299 GCA_050692975.1 Actinomycetota bacterium
CCTCAATGGTATCCCCAGCCCGGTACCCCCCTTCGAGCAGCGCCAGCGCAATCCCGTCGGTGATCTCCTTGGCGACCAGCCGGCGCAGGGGCCTGGCGCCGAACGAGGGATCGTAACCCTTTTCAGCCAGGTACTCGGCCGCCGCCTGAGTCAGGCGGATCGCAAGCCCGCGGCCGGCCAACCGGTCGGCGAGGCCTGCAACGTGCAATTGCACGATCTCCGCAATCTGCTCCCTCGATAGCCGCTGGAAGACGATTATCTCGTCCACGCGGTTGATGAACTCGGGCTTGAAGGTGCGGGAAACCGAATCCATCACCTTTTCCCGCATCCGGTCGGGATCTTCTTCCGTCAAAATCCAGTCGCTGCCCACGTTGGAAGTCATGATGATGATGGTGTTGCGAAAATCGACCACCCTTCCCTGCCCATCGGTCATCCGCCCGTCGTCCATGATCTGAAGCAGCGTGTTGAACACGTCGGGGTGGGCCTTTTCGATCTCATCGAGCAGCACCACCGAGTACGGCCGCCGCCTCACCGCCTCCGTCAGCTGACCGCCCTCCTCATAGCCCACGTAGCCCGGGGGCGCCCCGTATAGGCGTGACACGGTGTGCTTTTCCATGTATTCGCTCATGTCCAGGCGCACCACCGCCCGCTCGTCGTCAAAAAGAAACTCCGCCAGCGCGCGGGCCAGCTCGGTCTTTCCCACGCCGGTGGGCCCGAGAAAGATGAAGCTGCCGATGGGCCGGTTGGGATCCGACAATCCCGCCCGCGAGCGGCGAATCGCGTTGGCGACCGCCGAGACCGCCTCGTGCTGGCCGACCACCCTTTTGTGCAGTTCCTCCTCCATCCTGATCAGCTTGTCCATCTCGCCTTCAATCAGCTTGGAAACCGGGATGCCCGTCCATTTACTGACGACCTCGGCAATGTCCTCTTCGTCTACCTCTTCCTTGAGCATCACGCGGTCGGCCTGTAGTTCGGCGAGTTTGGCGTTGGCCTGCTCGAGCTGCTTGCTCAAGTCCGTGAGCTTTCCGTAACGAAGCTCGGAGGCAACTTCGAGATTTCCCTCCCGCTCGGCCCGCTCGGCGCCGGCGCGCGCCTCCTCTATCTGAGCCTTGATCGACCGGATGGCATCGATGCCTTCCTTCTCCAAGCTCCAGTGGGCTTTCAGTCCGGTGGATTCTTCCTTCAGCCGGGCCAGCTCTTCCTCCAGCTTGTCGAGGCGGGTCCGGGAAGCGGCGTCCTTTTCCTTCTTCAGCGCCGTGCGCTCGATCTCCAGCTGCTTCATTCGACGCTCGACCACGTCGATCTCCAGCGGCATCGAGTCGATTTCGATGCGCAGCCGGCTGGCGGCCTCATCGACCAGGTCGATCGCCTTGTCCGGCAGGAAGCGTCCGGTCACGTAGCGGTCGGAGAGAATTGCGGCGGCAACCAGTGCTGCGTCCTGGATGCGGACCCCGTGATGGACCTCGTACCTTTCCCGCAGGCCCCGCAAGATCGCGATGGCGTCCTCGACGCTGGGCTGCTCGACGATCACCGGCTGAAAGCGTCGCTCCAGTGCCGGGTCTTTCTCGATGTGCTTGCGGTACTCGTCCAGCGTCGTGGCCCCGATCATCCTGAGCTCGCCCCTGGCCAGCATCGGCTTGATGAGGTTGGCGGCGTCGACCGCCCCCTCGGCCGCCCCGGCGCCCACCACCGTGTGCAGCTCGTCTACGAAGGTGATGATCTCTCCCTCGCTCTCCGAGATTTCTTTGAGAACGGCCTTCAGGCGTTCCTCGAATTCGCCGCGGTACTTCGACCCGGCGACCATCGAGCCGATATCCAGGGAGATGATCCGTTTTGACTTGAGCCCCTCGGGCACATCGCCGTCGACTATGCGGTTTGCGATGCCTTCCACGATTGCCGTCTTCCCGACGCCGGGTTCGCCGATCAGCACGGGGTTGTTCTTGGTCCGGCGGGACAGCACCTGAATGACCCGGCGGATTTCGTCGTCACGCCCGATGACCGGGTCGAGCTTCTGTTTGCGGGCGGCGTCGGTGAGGTCGCGCCCGAAACGATCCAGGGCCTGATAGGTCTCCTCGGGGTTCTGCGAGGTCACTCTCTGGTGCCCGCGGACCTCCACAAGGGCGGAGAGAACATCGTCCCGGCCTACCCCGAACTCCTTGAATAGCGCCTTCAGGTTCGCGGCCGCGTCGACTAGGCCGAGCAATAGGTGCTCGGTGGATACGTACTCATCTTTCAGCCGGCCGGCTTCTTCGAAGGCCCGGTCGAGAACCTTGCTCAGCTCGGCGCCCATGCGCGCCTGGTCCTGGGCGCCGAAGACCTTCGGCATTTTCGAGAAGGCATCCTCGATCCGGTTTCTAAGCGTGGCCGGATTGACGCCGAGCTTGCCCATGAGGCCCAGCACGACTCCCTCGGGCTGTGACAGCAGCGAGTACAGCAGGTGCTCCGGTGCAATCGTCTGGTGGTTGTTGGACGAGGCGGCCTGCTGCGCGGCGGCCAGTGCCTCCTGGGACTTAAGCGTGAGCTTGTTGAAATCCAATTCTTCCTATCCCCTTTTCTCCTGCTTTGCCTGTTGTTCGAGCATCTCCGGGACGTCGCTGAGCCTCACGAGCATGCCGCGGCGGCTGGCCTGCCAGCGGCGATTGGCAAGATCCTGCATCGCCTCGGCCAGTCGCTCCTGCGTCTTTTCCAGCTTCGCCCGGGTCTCCTGCAGCTTTTCCTCAAGGCCCAGGATCAGCTTGACTCCCGCCAGGTTCACGCCGAGATCGGTCAATTCCTGGATGTGGGTCAGCAGTTCGATGTCGCGGTCTGAATACCGCCGGGAATTGCCCGACGTGCGCTTGGGGTCCAGAAGACCTTTCCGCTCGTACATCCTCAGCGTCTGCGGATGGATCCCGGCCAGCTCGGCCACCACCGAGATCACGTAAAGGGCCTGGTCCTCGCCGTGGGGAGGCCTCGACGCGGCCATTAAAGGGTCTCGCTTTCCAGCCGGGCCCGCGGCGATTCATTGTCGACCTCGGCGAGGCGTTTGATCAGCTCTTTGGCCTCCTTTGAGAGCTTTGCCGGTACAGATACCTGGACGGTGACCAGCATGTCCCACGGCCGGTTGCCCGAGCCCTTGATACGAAAGGTCTTGCCCGAGGGGGTACCGGCGGGGACCTTGAGGGTTACCGGCCTGCCGTTTAGCGTCGGCACGGGCACCTCTGCCCCCAGGGCCGCCTCGGCGTAGCTCACGGGTAGCTGCAGGGTGACCGCCGAATCCTTTCTTCCGAACACCTTGTGGGGGGCGACCCGCACTTTGACGTACAGGTCACCCGGGGGCCCGCCGCCGGCTCCCGGGGTGCCCTTGCCGGGAACCCGGATGCGGTCTCCGTCCTTCACCAGCGCCGGGATCCTGACGTTGATGTTCCGCGACGCCGAGCCGGGAGTGCTTACCCGCAGCGAGACGGTCGAGCCCTTGAGCGCCTCCTCGAAACCGAGCGTCGTTTCGGCCTCGACATCGGCGCCTCGCTGGGGGGCCCGGCGGAAGCCGCCGCCGAACAGGCCCCCGAGAAGATCGTCGAAACCGCCGCCGCCTCCCCGCCCGAAGATGTCGCCGAGATCACCGAGGTCCTCAACCCTCACGCTTCGCCCCCCGGCGCCCTGGAAGCCGCCGAATCCTCCGGAGGAGGCCAGCATCTCCCGGATCCGGTCGTATTCCGCGCGCTTTTTGGGATCGGTGAGTATGTCCTTGGCGTGGGAGACTTCCTTGAACTTGTCCTCGGCCGCTTTGTCTCCCGGGTTGGCGTCGGGATGGTACTTCTGGGCCAGTTTGCGGTAGGCCTTTTTGATGTCGGCTGCGGACGCGTTCTTATCCACGCCGAGAACGGCGTAGTAGTCCTTTTTCATCCAGTCCGATTCAGCCATTGCCCGTCTGTTATCTCCCCGAGGCCGTCAGGGATTCACCCCTGCGCCCTCTGCGTGACCTTTACCATTGCGGGCCGCAGCACCCTGCCCTTGAGCGTGTAGCCCGGCCTCAACACTTCCTTTACGACCACGTGGCCTGAATCGTCCCCCGGAACCTCCAGGGCGGCCTCGTGAAAGTTGGGATCGAACGGCAGGTCCTTCGCCTTGATCTGCTCGAGGCCTTCCGCACGCAAAACCTCCTTCAGCTCTCCGAAAACCATCTCGACGCCCTTGAGCATCTTGTCGAACTCTCTCGTCTCCTCGGCCGCAGCGACCGCCAGCTCGAACTGGTCCATCACGGCCAGTAGCCGCGCCACCAGCGACACCGAAGCGGCTTCGGCAAGCGCTGTCTGCTCC
>JBOGWH010000381.1:0-7406 GCA_050692975.1 Actinomycetota bacterium
TCAAGCAGAGTCTCCAGGACCGGGTCGGGGATGCCGTAGGAGCCCAGCACGTTTGAGTCGCGGTCGAACAGGCAGGCCCCTGTCCCCCCGACCAGGTGGGCCGTCTGCCTCAGGATGGCGTCGGCGATCTGTTCCCTGCTCATGGCCTTCATCAGGCCCCCCGTGGCTTCTTCCAGGGCGGCCTGTTCTTTGCGGCGCCAAAAAGCCAGGAGCAGCCGCGGAGGGGCGAACCCGGCGAGAAACAGCGGAGCGCTCACCAGGCCGAGTGCCTGGGTGAGGATCTGGGGCAGGGACGCGTCGTGGGTTGGGGTCCGGGCGAGTGCAGCCAGAACGATGGCCAGAGTCATCCCCACCGCTCCCGAGGCCAGGGTCTGCATCCGGCGCTTGGCCACTGCGGGCAGCCCGCGCCCGTCGCGCCAAAGGCTTACCGCAGCGACCGTGCTCAGGGTTACCCATTGGGCCACGAAGACCGCCGCCCAGAACTGCAGGGTCGTGCTTCGAGGCTCGTTCCTGCCTGGAAGATCGTCGATCGCCAGTATCGTGATCGCCAGCAGGAGCGTCAGGGCGGTGGCGCCGTACAGCGCCGATTTTCGGATCTTGTTCATGGTGCCTATGAAGCGGAACAGGCAATAAGGAAACGCAACCAGCGTTACCACCAAAAACTTGTTAGTCCAGGTCGCCCAGACGGCGTCGGTGTTGCGCGGGACGAATCTGCCGGCAACGAAAAGAACCCCCAAAAGGGTGAAAGTCACCGCTATCCACGCGCTGCTGGGATCCCGGCGCCGGCGCCAGACGGCAAATGCCGACGCCGCCAGAGCGGCGAAGATGATCAGCTGCAGGTTCAGCAGAGATTCATGGAGTGCCCGCATATCCAGTGATATATCGGCAGATTCCCCCCCGGAGTTCAGCGTTGTGCCGGGTTTGGCCTAGTCGATGTACTCGTAAGCGGGAAGGGTCAGAAATTCTGTAAAGCCGTCGGCCAGCGAAACCTTCTCGAATAGCGCCACCGCTTCCTCGGCGCGGCTCTTGGAGTAGATCTCTTCTCCGACGGCGGCCCGGATCTTCTCCAATTCTTCCTTCTGCACTTTCTCGACCAGGGGGCGGTCCACCACCGTCCCGTCCTCGAGTTCGGCCCCGTGCCGGATCCATTGCCATATCTGCGATCGGGCGATCTCGCTGGTGGCGGCGTCCTCCATGAGATTGAAAATGCCGGCCGCCCCCGTTCCTCGAAGCCAGGAAGACAAATACTGAATGGCGACGCTGATGTTGTTGCGAAGACCTTCCTGGGTGATCTGACCTCCCGGTATCGCCGGGTCCAGGAGCTGCTCGGCGGTGACGTTCACGTCGTCGCGCTGGCGCTCGAGCTGATTGTCACGCGAACCCAGCACATCGCCGAAAGGGCCCAGCGCGACGGGGACGAGGTCGGGGTGCGCCACCCAGCTCCCGTCGAACCCGTCACCGGCTTCCCTGCTCTTGTCCTCGCGCACCTTGGCGAAAGCCGTCTCATTGAGCGAAGGATCTTTGCGGCTGGGGATGAAGGCCGCCATCCCTCCAATAGCGTGGGCCCCCCGGCGGTGGCAGGTCTTGACCAGCAACTCGGTATAGGCCCGCATGAACGGGACGGTCATGGTCACCTGATTGCGGTCGGGCAGCACAAAGTCGGGCCGATGCCGGAACTTCTTGATCATGCTGAAGATGTAGTCCCAGCGGCCGGCATTGCATCCCGCCGAATGGTCCCTCAACTCATACAGGATCTCGTCGATCTCAAAAGCGGCCAGAATGGTTTCGAGAAGAACCGTGGCCTTGATGGTCCCGCGGTCGATTCCCAGGGTGTCCTGGGCAAAGGCAAAGACATCGTTCCATAGGCGTGCCTCGAGATGGCTTTCCAGTTTCGGCAGGTAAAAGTAGGGGCCGCTGCCGCCCTCCAGCAGCCGCCGGGCGTTGTGGAAAAAATACAGCCCGAAATCGAACAGGCTTGCGGACATCGGCGACCCGTCTACCAGGACGTGCTTTTCGGGCAGATGCCAGCCTCTGGGCCTGACTATCAAAGTGGCGACCTCGTCGTTTAGCCGGTAGGTCTTGCCTTCGGGGGTTTCGAGGCTGATAGTTCGCCCGACGGCGTCGATTAGGTTTGCCTGCCCGGATATCAGGTTGACCCAGGCGGGAGTGTTGGCGTCTTCGAAGTCGGCCATGAAAACCTTTGCTCCACAGTTGAGAGCGTTGATCACCATTTTCCGGTCCGTCGGTCCGGTGATCTCTATCCGGCGGTTCCGCAGATCCGCGGGTATCTCGGCCACGCGCCAGTCGTCCTCGCGGATCTTACGGGTGGCGGTCAAGAACTCCGGCATCTCGCCTTCGGCTATTGCCTGTTGGCGCTCGTCTCGAAGATCCAGAAGCTGCCTGCGCCGATCCCCGAATTCACGCGCCAGCGCCGCGAGGAAACCAAGGGCCTGCTCGGTCAGGATCTCCTCCTGACGGTCGGCCTGCGCGGCCCGGACTTGAATGTCGGCCATTACCGGGAGAGGGGCTCCGGCCCGGCGTTCTGGGCTCCCTTTAGTGAGCGGTGCAAAAGCTCGACCGGATGGTAGATCGGCATCGGGTGACCCAGGGCCTCTAAATGGGCTGCAATCTGCAGGATGCACCCCGGATTCCCGGCGGCGATTGCCCCGGCCCCGGTGTCGATAAGGTTTTGCGCTTTCCGGCGCCCCAAGTCCTCTGCAGCTTCCACTTGCAGGAGATTGTATATTCCCGCCGAGCCGCAGCAGATCTCCCAATCCTGGGGCTCGACCAGTTCCAGTTGTGGAATTCCGGACAGCAGTTCCCGCGGCGGCTTGGTTATCTTCTGGGCGTGAGCGAGGTGGCAAGCATCGTGATACGCCACTCGCATCGGGACGGGATTGCGCTTTTCTCGCGGGCCCAACTCCACCAGGAACTCGGTCACGTCGCGGGCTTTGGCGGACAGGTCCCGGGCGGCCTGGTTCGCATCATCTCCAAAGAGATGGCCGTAGTCCTTCAGGGCCGACCCGCAGCCGGCTGCATTTGTAATGACCACGTCGCAGTCGCGGAATGCCTCGATGTTTTGCTTCGCCAGCTCGAAGGCGCCCCGCTCGTCGCCCGAATGCAGCATCAGCGCCCCGCAGCAGCCGGGCGACGGGGGAGCGATCACGTCGCAGCCTTCCGCCGCCAGGACTTCGACGGTGGCTACGTTCACGTTGTGAAAAAGGACCCGCTGCACGCATCCCTGCAGCAGCCCCACCCGCGCCCGGCGGGGGCCTTTAGCCTCAGTGAGGTAATCAAGCCGGGCGGTTACGGCGCTCAGGGGAGGACGCGGCGCCAGAGAGACCAGCGCCCGGACTTTGGGGAACCGGCTGAGGACGCCGGCGCGCGCCAGCAGGTTGGGCCCACCCATCGCGTGGAAAGCGGCCATCAATGGGACTGCTGCACGCAGCCGGCCGGGCCGGGCGAATAGAGCAAACAGCATCCTGCGCAGCAAGCGCTCCTGCAGCGGACGCGTGACGTTGCGTTCCACCTGTGGCCGGGTGGCCTCGATGAGCGAGTCGTATTTCACGCCCGAAGGACATGCGGTCACGCAGGCCATGCAGCCGAGACATCGGTCGAAATGATCCGCCATCTCTTGCGACATGGTGCTGCCGGGGCGCAATCCCTCAGCCATGAGAACGATGCGCCCCCGGGGCGAATCGGCTTCGTTTCCCCAAAGCTGGTAGGTAGGACAGGCTGAGAGGCAAAAACCGCAGTGAACGCAGTCGTCGATTAGAGACTGCTGCGGGGGTCGCTGGGAGTCAAAGGCCCGATTTTCCTCGGAGCCCCCGAGCTGCTGACCATCGATTAGATCTTCGAGACGAAGCTCCCGCGGTTGGACGTCCATCAGATCCCCGCGACGAAGATCCCGCGGTTGCATACCCCGGAGGGGTCGAACCGCTGCTTGACGCGTCGCATGAGCGTTACCAGGCTGCCGGGTTGGGGGCCCCAGACGTCGAGTGCCTGCCTGACCTCCTCGGGGGCGTCCTGGAGGACGACCGGACGCGGCGCCAAAGACGCCCTCAGGGTTTCCAGGCAGGCCGTGTATTCGGACATGCCGCGCCGTTCGCCCAGGTCCAGCCATGCCACTCCCAGGCCCGCGCGGCCCACGGCGGTGGCGCCCACCTGCCGGGCTGCGGCAATCACCCTGGAAACCTCGGCGGGCAAGGCGGACACCTTGGCAATGACGCCTCCGTCACTGCGTTGGCGTGCCCTCTGCGTTTCCCAAAGCCCATGATCGTCTTCTTCCAATCTCGTCTCCAAACCGGCATTCTCCATAAACTGTCGTGCCTGCTGCGCCACATCGCGAGCAGCCCGTCCGCCGAACCGGGCCAGCACGCTCCCGTGGGTTGCGTCCCAGTTGAAGTCCAGGCACGCCGCCCGAAGCGGCGAATTGGACAGGGCAACCGAGGCTGCAGCCAGCGCTTCAGCTTCTTCCCCGGTTCCCACCAGCGTAACCGTCCCTTCGGGCATTGGATGCAGCCGAAAGGATACCTCCAGGATTATCCCCAACGTTCCGAATGATCCGCTAAACAGCTTGGCGAGATCGTAGCCGGCAACATTTTTGATAACCCTCCCGCCCGATTGAGCCACCGTTCCGTCGGCCAGTGCCACCCGGATGCCGATAACCTGGTCCCGGACCGCCCCGTAGTGGTGCCGGAAGGGACCGCCGTCTCCCGTTGCGACCACTCCACCGATCGTCGCGGCCTGTTGCCCTCCCAGCGGCGGGTCGAGCGCGAGCATCTGGCGAGCGCCGGCAAAGACTTTCTGGGCGTCGGCGAGGTTGACGCCGGCCTGAACGACGGCGGTAAGGTCACCGGCGTTGTGCTCCAGCACCTCGTTGAGTCCCAGCGTGGACAGGGGTGCAGCGGCAGCATCCCCGGGTCGCCCCCACGCCATCTTGGTGCCACCTCCTCTGACGCGCACTGACGCCCCGTCGGTGTTCGCGCCCTTCAGCGCTTCCGCCATCTCCGCATATGACGAGGCCGTTCCGGTGAGCATCAGAACCGCTCGGCGATGCCGTCCCGCTCGAGTGGGTGGCGCCTGTACTCGCCGGGCACCTCACCGCAAAGCCTCGGCGTGGGCATCACTTTTCCGGGATTGGCCAGCTGGGCCGGGTCAAAGGCACACCGCAGCCGCTGGAAGGCATCAAGGTCCGCCGGCGAGAACATCTTTGGCATGTACTTTTTTTTGTCCAGTCCAATCCCGTGCTCTCCGGTCAAAGATCCTCCCAGCTCAACGCAAGCCTCCACGATTAGCCGCGAAACCTCCTCTGCCCGTCCTGCTTCGCCGGGTACGGCGTGATCGTAAAGTACGAGGGGATGCAGATTGCCGTCTCCGGCGTGGAAGACGTTGGCAACACGTACGTTGTAGCGGTGGGCAAGTTCTTCGATGGCGGCCAGCACCCGGGGAAGCCGGGTCCGTGGGATGACGCCGTCCTGAACGAAGTAGTTGGGCGCAAGGCGGCCCATGGATGCGAAGGCGGCTTTGCGAGCCTTCCAGATGAGCTGGCGCTCCGCTTCATCGCGCGCAATGCGGATCTCCACGCTACCGGCTGCTTCGCAGATCTCCGACACCTGGTTGAAGGCGAGCTCGCAATCGGGGGCCGACCCATCCAGCTCCGCGATCAACGCGGCGCCGACGTCAAGCCGGTAGCCTGCGCCCGTGGCTTCGTCGGTTGCCCGGATCGCCAGACGGTCCATGATCTCGATCGCGCCCGGAACGATGCCGGCGGCGACGATGTCCGATACCGCCTGACCGGCCTGCTCCATGCCCTCAAAAAACGCCACCAGAGTGCGGAAGGTTTCGGGCAGCGGGACCACTCGTAAAACGATTTTGGTGGCGATGCCGAGTGTTCCCTCGGATCCCACGAACGGCCCCACGAGGTCGTAGCCGGGGTGGTCCAGCTCGGCGCCACCCAGGGTGACCATCTCCCCGTCTGAGAGGACCACGTCCATACCGAGGACATAGTTGGTCGTGAAGCCGTACTTAAAGCAGTGGGCGCCTCCGGAGTTCTCGGCCACGTTGCCTCCCACGGAGCAGATGATCTGGCTGGAGGGATCCGGTGGAAAAAAGTGAGTGGGCGCGGCCGCGGCCGACACCTGAAGGTTGGTCACGCCCGGTTCGGCCACCACCCGCTGGTTTTCCAGGTCCACCTCGAGGATCTTTCGCAACCGGGTAAGGACGATCAGAACACCCTCCTTGACGGGGACCGCTCCTCCCGAAAGACCGGTTCCCGACCCGCGAGCCACCCAGGGGACCCGGGCCTGATAACAGGCTGCAACGACCGCCTGGACCTCCTCGGCGGTGTCGGGTAGCACGACGATGGCGGGGGTTTCCCGGTACTGCAGAAGGCCATCGGACTCATAGGTCCGCAGGGCATGAGGATGGGTGAGGACACGCTCGGGGGCGACGACTCGCTCGAACTCAGAACGCAGACTGTCGTGATTGGTGCTCGCCATATCCGTGACAGATAGCATGCCACGCTCTCAAGGGGTTGACCCAGCTACGCGATCAAAACGGCCGCCCCGCTTAGGCGGCCTTGCGCCATGGCTGCCAGGGCCCGGTCGGCCTCATCCAGGGGAAAGGGTGTGGTCTCCACCTCAATGGGGATTCTGGCGGCCAGGTCCATCAACTCTTCGCCGTCGGTTCGGGTGTTGGCGGTGACCGAGACCAGCCGGCGTTCAAAGAACAGGTCTTCCTGGTAATCCAGCGACAGGATGGCGCTGAGATGGATGCCGGCCACGGCAAGCGTCCCGCCTCTATCAAGGGCTCGCAGAGCCACCGGCACCAATGCGCCGTCTGGGGCGAACAGGATGGCCGCGTCCAGGGGCTCGGGTGGAGGCCGATCGTAGCCGCCCGTGTAATCGGCGCCGAGGCGGACCGCCAGTTCACGGGCCTTGGTCGAGCGAGTCATCACGAAGACTCTGGTGCCCTCGAACTGAGCGACCTGGGTCGCGATATGGGCCGATCCGCCGAACCCGTAGATACCGAGGCGCCCTCCCACCGGAAGTCCGGTCTTTCTGTAGGCCCGGTATCCGATGATCCCCGCACAAAGCAGGGGAGCGGCATGCTCGTCGTCGAAGGAGCCGGGAATGCGGTAGGCATAGTCCTCGTCGGCGACGGCATAGTCGGCATATCCGCCGTCGCGGTGGTAGCCGGTGAATACCGGCGCGAGGCATAGGTTCTCCTTTCCCGCCACGCAGAAACGGCACGTGCGGCATGTCGATCCCAGCCAGGCAATGCCGATGCGATCTCCCAAAGCGAACCGGTAAGTCTCGGGGCCCAGGGCGTCGACGATCCCGACCACTTCATGGCCGGGAACCACACCGGGCGCTGCCAACGGAAGGTCGCCCTCCACTATGTGC